>JBAYOU010000004.1:0-23946 GCA_041678065.1 Parvibaculum sp.
GCGGAAGCCCGCATGAAAGGCTATGAGGGCGAGGCTTGCGTCGAGTGTGGTAATTTCACCATGGTCAGGAACGGCACCTGCCTGAAATGCGACACATGCGGCGGGACGAGCGGATGTAGCTGAGGTATTTCGGCACATTCAAAAAGGAGCGCTCCGGCGCCCAGCCCCTATGATAAATGTTGAAAGGCTGTGAGGCCGGTTCCCCAGCCCCTTTGGTCCCCGAATTGTCGTAGCCTTCTAACGCCAGCGTCCCCTTTCTGCCCTCTGCAGGGTGCTTATCTGCACACCGCTACGTTTCACAACTGGTTGCGGGATTTCAGAAATCCGATTTGAACCTCCGCTTGCAAGGCGGTTGATTTTGTTGAAGTGGGACAGTGCATGCAAAACAAAACCCCGATAACCGATTGGTTTTGCGGGGTTTTTGTTGTGTGATCTGGTTACGGTGGAGGCAACCGTCTCAACTTGTGGCTCCTCTTAACCTGCCGGCCAGTACTCGACCAGCTTGCCCAAGAGAGCTGTAGCGGATTGTTTCGTGCCGCAGCGTAGTATTTGCAACCCCCGCCACAAAACGACAATTATATAATATATTACATGTTTTTCTTGATAATCAGGATCGTCTTGCTCCCACGTATATACCTGTCCCGGTTAAGGCGGTGATACCCTTGCCGGGGAGACCGGCGGCGTTCGCCCGCATGCTCGCCGACGTGATGTCGGGCCAGCTCGTCATCTCGTCTCACAATGCCCGGATTAGGGATTGAAATTTCGGACTCTCTGATATACATTCCGATGCGTCGGAATATTTAATCAGGAGGTTCCCATGCCCGCAGTCGCGGAAATGCTGAAGGTCAGCGAGGTCGCCGTTGTCTCGCGCGTGAGCCTGCGCGACGTCAATCGTGCTCTCGACGAACACATCCTGCCGGACGCCTTCGTCTCGTTCGACAATGGCCGTTACGTCCTGGCCGGCGCCTGTTCGCTCATCACCTTCTATTTCGCGAGCGCCCGGCGCCTGACCTCGGAAGAGCGCCTGTCGGCCATCAGGACCGCAGAGCCTCGGCTTGCGCGGTCCCGCGCCCTGCCTTGGGCTGCGCTGTTGCGTGAGGATTGGACCGTCCGCGACGATTTCCTGACCATCGACCTGCTGCCCTTCATGAAGGGCGCGAGCGAGCGGCTGGACGATCTCGCCACCGCGCGGGAGATGGTCACGACCTCACCCGACATTCTCGGCGGCACACCCGTCATTCGGGGCACCCGTGTTCCGGTCTATGATGTCGCGGCATCCGTAGCCGCCGGCCATTCGACGGAGCGCATCCTCGCGACCTGGCCCAGCCTAGATACCGAAAAAGTCAGGCTTGCCACAATCTACGCGGAGGCAAACCCGCTGCGCGGTCGCCCACGCGCTCCCGCCGATCTTTGCGAAGGCTCGGTCATTATCACGGATCGCCGCATTCCTCGAGCCAGGAAGGCGGGATGAAGTTTCTGATCGACGAGTGCCTAAGTCCCGAACTGGCGAAGCTGGCATTGAAAAAAGGATATAACGAGACCAGCCACGTTGTCTGGATGAAGCTCGCCGGCCTGAAAGACTGGGAGCTGAAGCCGATCATTCTCGGCGGAGACTGGACGTTCGTCACCAGGAATTCGGTGGATTTCCGGGGTCCGAAAGATAAGCCAGGCACCAAGGGCCAGTATGCCGACGTCGCCATCCATGCCGGGTTGATCTGTCTCAACGGCCCACCCAGCATGAATCTCGACATGCACATCGAGCTGTTCGAGCAGGCGCTGGTCGAACTCAGTGCCGACGATGATCTCATCAACCAGGTTCTTGAAATCTTTCTGGAGGACGGGATTGAGCTTCGGGTGCTGCGCTACGCCTTGCCCAAGGATTGAGCAGCACCGGATCGGATAGAGAATCCGTCATCGTCGCTTAGACCATCAAGGTTTCCCCAGAAAGACGGGACGCCCACTCGTTCATGCTCACGCTGGGGGAGACTTCTCTCCTTGGCCCGCACTTCGTTGCAGTGCGGGCCGGGTTTCCGTGACGGGTTGGTTGCCGGAGAGATGCTCCCGAGCCTCGCGCTCGACAAGAAATTCCCTGCCTCGCCATCTGGGGAAGCGGCGCGATCCTTAGAGTTTCCATCGAAGAAGCTTCTTGACTCGGGATATCGCACATGTTTTTGTTCTTGTTATGTTCTAATGGTGCCCTTAGCCTGCCTCCGATCAACAAGGAGGACGGACATGGTCATCTATGTAGGACGGGAAGGTGTTCTGCGAACGAACCACCTGAATGAGGAACTGGCGCGGCTGAAAGAGCTCTGCGTCGATCTCGAATGGCTGAGAGCCGGCGTCCTGCCGTCATTCGAAGACCTCGAGGACGCTCCCTTCATCGACGATTATTCATTCGTCCAGCGTGGCGTGGTCGCGCTGCAGGGAAAGGTCACGGGTCATCCCCTTCTCGGAGCGACGACAGCCATGACGTCGGACCTCTGTGTGTTCGCCCCCGACCTCGGATGGGCCCGAACTCTCTCCCGCTTCTACAGGCTCGGATCGCCATCTCCGGCAATGGCGAAATGGATACAGGCCTGATGCCGGGCGGGATTTAATCTGCGGTTCCGGACAAAATATGTCCGGAACCGCAGATTAAAGCGCAGAGCAGGCGGAGAACGCCGGTAAAACAGCAATCGGCACGGCAAGCGCGCAGAAGCCGCCGCTATCCCGTCACCCGAATGGCAGGCCATGAAGAACCCGGCAATGTCATTCCCCAGCGCCGCAGGAGCGCTTCCATGTCAAAGGCATCCAGCACCGAACAAAAGGCCGCTGCCAGACTGGCTGAGCAGCTGGACAGGCTTCCCGCGGATATCCGGAGGGTTCTGATGGAGTCTTTTGCCGATGCCGCAGAGGCGATAGCGGAGCGATACGATCCGGGGCGCGAGCAAAACAAGCCTCTGACCGATGCCGAACGGAAAGCTCTCGAATCCGTCGGTGTATCGGTCGATCGCTCCGGGACGTTCTATCGTCCGATCGTGCGGACGGCCATTCTCGAGGGCACTCTCCTCGCAACAGCGCTGTCGCCGGCGCAGGCGGCGAGGGTTCTAGGTATTTCCGGCCGCCGGCTGCGCCAGCACCTCTCTGAGCGGACGCTGATCGGTGTCAAAAGAGCGAACGCGTGGCTCATTCCGTCATTCCAGTTTGCCGGGGAAAGCGAGTTGCCCGGGCTTGCCATCGTTCTGAAGGCAATCCGGGAAACGGCCCTGCCGATCGAGATCGCCGGTTTCTTCGAGAGCGAACAACCCGATCTCGTCGACGAATCCGAAGAACCCATGACGCCGAGGCAGTGGCTGATCGAGGGACGGGATCCTCAGGCCGTCGCCAGTCTCGCCAGGGGGATTTGATGGCGCGGGTATCGATGCCGAAGTTTACGCAGAGACTCGGAGTGCTCGTGCAATTGCTATGGGAAAGCCACACCCCAAGACCCACAAGACATAGAAACAGGTCACCTCAACCCGGTCGAATAACCTGAGTTTGGGTCATAGGTACATTCAGATAGTCTCGAACGAATGCGACGATTTCCGCCGCGTCTTCTTCTATTCCCATCACGAGCGCAGAGGCACGGTTGCGTTGCCAGGGCAAGCCAAGATGAAAAAGACCGGGGACGGAGGTTCGTCCGCCTTCGTGCTGGAAGCGGCCGTGTGGATCCTTCGTGCCGGGGATATCAAGCCATGCGTTGTCGCCATGATAGCCGGCACACCAGATGACACAGTTCAACTCCCGCGTCGATCCATCGGCAAAGAATGCGGTCCGGCCATCGGCACCGACGAGGCGGGGGACAACCGCGACACCCAGGACCCGTAAATCGTCGAGACTACGCCCCCGGTCGGGGAAGGGGTCGGTGCGGCGCATCAGGCGGCCCGCAAGCGAGCCCGGTTTCGCTTTCATCAATCCGAGAATCCTCAACCACCACCATGTGCTTTTGCCGAGGATGCGTTCGGGAAACAGCCGGCGTCTCCGGCCCGTTGCAAGCGCGACATTGTGGGTCACCGATAGCTCGGCGGCAATATCGCGCCCCGACGCTCCGTCTCCAGCCACCAGGACAGCGCCTCGCGGAACATCACCGGGATTGCGATAGGTGTCCGGTGTCAGTTGCTTGACGGTGTTGTCGAAATCGGCGGCAACCGGCGGAATCCGGGACTTCTGGAAGGCACCCGTAGCGACAATCACGGCTCTGGCTGCGATTTTCCGTCCATCGTCGAGCGTTGCCTCGAAGCGCCCGGCCCGTAACCGGAGTTGTTTCACCCCGTTGCCGGAAAGGACGGGCAGATCAAAATAATCTGCATAGGTCTCAAGATAGTCGGCGAACTCATCGCGTGTTGGATAGCCATCCGGCGCACCATCGAGAGAGAGCCCCGGGAGCATACTGAAAGCCCGTGGCGTAAACAGGGTGAGTGAATCGTAGCGTCCGCGCCAGCTGTCTCCGATACGGGCTTGGCGATCTACAATCAGAAAGGAGCATCCCGTTCCGGCAAGACGATACCCCGCGGCGAGGCCCGCCTGCCCGGCACCGATGACCAGCACATCGAACGTCTTCGCCCAAAGCTCCGCCGTTCGGCCATCATCGGGATGCACAACCTCCGGTATCATCCTCATGTCTTCCTGTTGTTGCACGTCGTCTCTTGCAGGACGCCTGGGCTTCCACAGCTCCTAACTCACCTATTTCGATGGCTCGCGAACAAGAAGACGCAGCGCGTTGGCTGTAACAAGCACAGTAGCACCCGTATCCGCGAGGATCGCCATCCACAACGTTGTGACGCCGAGAAGAGTCGTTGCGAGGAAGACGGCCTTCAATCCCAGCGCGATTGCGATGTTCTGCCGGATGTTGCCAAGGGTCGCCTGCGACAGGTCGATGAGATCGGCGACGCCCGTTACCCGATTTTTCAGGAGTGCGGCGTCCGCCGTCTCCAGCGCGACATCGGTGCCGACACCCATGGCAACGCCGACCGAGGCCGCAGCGAGCGCGGGCGCGTCATTGATGCCGTCTCCCACCATGACGACAGGGCCATCCTCTTTAAGCCGGCTGATTTCGGCGAGCTTGGCGTCCGGCAGAAGCTCGGCACTCGCCTCCATGCCGAGGTGACCCGCAATGGCGTTGGCCGTGCGCAGGTTGTCGCCGGTCAGCATCAAGGCACGGATGCCACGCTCCGTCAGCCTCTTCACGCCCTCCATCGCGTCTTCACGCGGTTCGTCGCGAAGTGCAATCAATCCCTCGACGGCTTTTTCCGACAGGAGCACGACAACCGTCTTGCCCTCGCTTTCCAGCGTCGCGATCTTCTCTGCGACCTCGGCGGCGATGGCAGTCTGCTCCGCAGCATAACGGGGTGAACCGACAGAAGCAAAGCCGGTTTCTAGCCGCACCGTCACTGCCTTGCCAGGTGTTGCGGTGCCGCCGCCGAAGGTAGCCGGCATGTCCAGCCCGCGCATCACCGCCACCTCGACGATCGCGCGACCGAGCGGGTGACTGGTGTTGCGCTCGACCGCTGCCGCTACCGCCAACACCGAATCTTCACTACCCATGACCGGCACGACATCCGTTACCTGCGGGCAGCCGCGTGTCAGCGTTCCGGTCTTGTCGAAAGCAACGGTCCTGACCTTGCCAAGCGTTTCGAGCGCCGCACCCCCCTTGATCAACAATCCCCGCCGCGCTCCGGCGGCAAGGCCCGAGGCGATTGCCGCGGGCGTCGAGATGACGAGTGCGCAGGGGCAGGCGATCAGCAGCGTGGCAAGTCCCCGATAGGTCCACGTCATCCAGTCGCCGTCAAAGGCGAGTGGTGGAACCATGACGATCAGAGCCGCCACAACCATTGCACCCGGCGTATACCACCGGCTGAAGCGGTCGATCAGGCGCGCGGTCGGCGCCTTTGATTCCTGGGCTTTCTCAACCATGTGGATGATGCGTGTAATCGTGTTGTCGGACGTGACACGGTCGATCGAGACACGCAGCTCGCCATTGGCGTTGATGCTGCCGGCATAGACCGTCGAACCTGCTTTCTTGAGTGCCTGCACGGACTCGCCGGTCACTGGCGCTTCGTCGACCTCCGATATGCCGTCGATCACCGTGCCGTCGGAAGGAACACGGTCGCCGGGCCGCACTACGACGACATCGCCAACAACCAGATCTTCCGCCGCGACTTTTTCGACCGTGCCGTTACGCTCGCAAAACGCCACGCGCGGCACGAGGTCGATCAGCGCCTTGATGCCCGCTCGCGCCCGGCCGGCCGCGACGGTTTCGAGCAGCTCTCCGACCGCGAACAGGAAAATGACGACGGCAGCTTCCTCGGCCTCTCCGATGACGACCGCACCGAGCACCGCAATCGTCATCAGCGTCTCGATAGTAAAAGGCGAGCCGGACATTGCTCCGGCAACAGCGCGCCTCGCAAAGGGAATGACGCTTAAAAGCGCGGCGCCCGAATAAAGCCATTGTTCCCGTTCGGGAAAGATCTGCGCCATCGCGAAGGCAAGTGCGAAGAGGGCGCCGGTCAAAAGGACGAGTCGGCTCTTGCGCCCCTTCCACAAAGGCTCCCTGGCGCGCTTTCGGGGTATTCTCGCTTCCGGCTCCACATGACCGGCCAATGGGATGTAGCCAAGCGATCGAACTCTCTCCTCTATGAGGAACGATGCGGTACGATCCTCATCCAGTTGCAGCGCAAGCGTTCCGTTTGCATGGCTGACATCGACATCGCTCACGCCGGGCAGGTGGTACATCGCCTTTTCGATTTTCAATGCGCAGGCGGCGCAATCCATGCCGTCGATATACAGCTTGTAGGGGCGTGTCGCCGCCATGATGTCACCTCGACAAACTCGATGTGACGCACTAGATAGACCCTGTAGTAACTACAGGGTCAAGCGATGAACCGGGAAATCCTGACAATCGGCCATCTGGCGCGGCAGACGGGCACCAAAGTCGAGACGATCCGCTTCTATGAGAAGAACGGTCTCTTGCCGGAACCTTCGCGCACCGACGGCAATTATCGTGCCTATGAACAGGAACATCTCGACCGGTTGAGCTTCATCAGGCGTGCCCGCGACCTCGGCTTCTCGCTCGACCAGGTCAGGACGCTATTGATGCTCGCCGACGACCGCAGCCAGTCCTGTGCGGCCGTCGATGCAGTTGCCAGGGAACGTCGAAACGAGGTCGAGAGAAAGATAAGCGACCTTATCGCGCTCAAGGGTGAACTCGACAGGATTATAGATCGGTGCGAATGCGGGATAGTTGCCGACTGCAGAATCATCGAGTCGCTATCAACAGCAGGCTCGTAGTCTCCCACACCGGTATGTCCTTCACGCATTCAGGTTGATAACGCGCTCCCGGGTTCCATATGTGGCTTTTCGCAACGTTCGGCTGAACGGGTTGAAATTTCGCGAGAATTGGTCAGTATCGCATGATGTCCCGTTTCTTCGCCCAGCTCATTGTCGTCAGCCTTTTGTGGGGGTGCCTGTCCGCTGGCGCATCCGCCGACTCGTTCTATGGTGAGGCGAACGAGGCCATCGTTCATGCGACAGGAACGGAGCGCGCTGCGGATTCCACTTCCGGCTCGATCTGCGATGTCTGCCACATTCTCCAGCATGTCGTGCTTGTGCCCCGAAGCGAGTTCCTGGTGACGCTCGCGACGAGCCATGTTCCCGTTTCCGGTGACGAAAGTGCTGCAAGCCGGCTGCTTTATCCCGAAGGTCCCCCTCCAGAAATAGCGATCGCCTGAGCCTGAACGCGTTCCCGTCCGGGGACGCCCGATGTCTTTTATCTACAGGTGATCCATGAAAGGTTCATTCCGCCCTTGGCGGAGAGCCCTGTCCGGCATTTTTCTGTCGGCGGGACTCGCGATGCCGGTGTTCGCGTCGGACACGGCATCGGTAACGCTCGACGAAGCCATCGCCATCGCGCTGTCGCAGAACACGCAGGCGCGCATCGCTTTCGAGGCAATCGGTGAACGAACCGCAGAAGCGCGGCAAGCGGGGCTTCCGCCCAATCCCGAACTCGGCCTCGAAGTCGAGAATGTGCTCGGCTCCGGCCTCTATCGCGGCACGGAGGAGGCGGATGTCACGCTCGGCCTCACGCAGCGTATCGAAACGGGCGGCAAGCGCGAAAACAGGAAGCGTCTCTCCCGCCTTTCGGAAGCGGTCGCCGCCGCAGAAAGAGATGTTGTGGAGCGCCGCCTGCGCGAGGCGGTAACGCATGCCTTCAACGGATTGCTTGCCGCACAGCAAGAAGCGGAAACGACTTCGGCCGCGGCGGAGCGGGTCCGCGGCCTCGTGCCGGCGCTGCGTCAGCGCTTCGAACGGGGAGCTTCTTCAGAAGCCGATCTCAATCGCGGATTGCTCGCACTCGATCTCGCCGAGATCAGGGCGGGGACGAAACAGGCCGAGTTGCGCACGGCACAGCAAACACTGCTCGCCCTCTGGTCGGAGAGCGCCTATCGTCCGTTACGCGCCGAGGGCGCTTTCGCCGTTCCGGCAACGCCGCTTCCCGGCCTCGACGAACTCGAAGCCATGCTCGACAGCCATCCGGCGGTGCTGGGCGGACAACAGACCGTGAGTGTGCGCCGCGCGGCCTTCGACCTGGAAAAGTCGAATGCCTATCCGGATGTGACGCTGGGCGCAGGCGCCCGCCATTTCGCAGGAACGGACGAAAGCGCGTTCCTCTTCTCCGTCTCCATTCCTATCTCCGTCTTCGACCGCAATCAGGGCAATATCGACGCCGCATCGAGCCGCGTCGTGCAAGCCGATCTCGATGCGCGGCGAACGAGGGTGGAACTCGCCCGCGAATTGCAACAGTCGCATCAGACCTACAGCAGCCGTTGCCGTGAAGCGGAGCGGCTTGGCAGATCGGTCGTCCCCACATCGGCAAAAACATCCGCCGCAATCCGCGAAGGCTATCTCGCGGGCCGTTTTGGCGTACTCGATCTTCTCGATGCGCTGCAGACCAGCGCCGACAGCCGGATGCAGGAAACGGAGGCCCTTCTCGCCTGCCGTAATGCGCTGGCCTCCATCGAAATTCTGACCGGCCTTTCCGGCAAGGAAGAAGCGGCCGAAGGAGATGCACAATGAAAACGATCAAGACGGAAATCCTGGCGCGCCGGTTGCTCGCTTCGGGCCTGGCTGTCGCCCTCGCCATATCGCCCGCCCTGGCACAGGGCGACCGCGATCATGACCATGGCGGCGACAAGGCCGTGGAGGAACATCACGACCATCGTGATGGGAGTGAAAGCGAAGAGGAGCACGACGCTCATGGCGAGGACGCCCATGACGGTCACGGCCACGACGAAGAGGATGGACATGACGAGAGCGGCCACGGGCACAGCCATGACGACGAGCATGAAGATGGTCATGTAACGCTGACGCCTGCGCAGATCGGCAACGCACGGCTGGAAATCGCCGAGGCGGGGCCGGGCATGCTCCGCCCCTCGCTCAATCTTTTCGGTATCGTCAGGCCCGATCTCGACAGGCTTGTCCATGTCGTGCCGCGCTTTCCGGGGATCGTGATCGGTGTGAACAAGCGCCTTGGCGACCGCGTGGAGCGGGGAGACATTCTGGCGACCATTGAAAGCAACGAGAGCCTGCGCGCCTATCCGCTCATCGCTTCCGTTTCCGGGCGCGTCATCCTCGGAAATGTCGTGCCCGGCCAGTTCGCGGGAACGGACGATCCGCTGATGGTCGTCGCCGATCTTTCGACCGTCTGGCTCGATCTTCAGGTTCATCGCCACGATGCCGGCCTCATCCGCGAGGGACAGCGTGTCGTTTTTCCATCGGAGAATGGCGGCGGCGAGGTCGAGGCGGTGATTTCCTATGTGTCGCCTATCGCCGCGCAGGACACGCAGAGCGTACTCGCCCGCGCGACGGTCGCGAACCCGGAGGGCCATCTTCAGCCCGGACTTTTTGTTACGGCCTCGGTGATGCAGGAACCCTTAGCGGCGCCGGTGACGGTGAAGCGCGAGGCGATCCTCCATGACGGTGCGGCGGCATTCGTCTATGTGCCGGGCGAGGAAGGCTCCTTCGAGCGGGCGCCGGTGAAGACCGGCCGGAGCGACGGCGTCCGCATCGAAATCCTCGAAGGGCTCGATGCAGGCGCATCCTATGTCGCGGGCAATGCCTTCCTCCTCAAGGCCGAGGCGGGCAAGAACGCCGCCGCGCATTCGCATTGAGGAGATGAAACATGATACCTGCAATCGTCTCCTTCTGCGTCAGGCACCGCTGGCTGGTGCTGCTGACGGTCGCCTTCGTCGCGGGCTTCGGCGCCTATAATTTCACGCGCCTGCCGATCGACGCCGTGCCGGACATCACCAATGTCCAGGTGCAGATCAACACCTCCGCGCCCGGCTATTCTCCCGTCGAGGTGGAGCAGCGCATCACCTTTCCGCTGGAAACGGCGATGGGCGGCCTGCCCGGCCTCGACTACACGCGCTCGCTTTCGCGCTACGGCCTGTCGCAGGTCACGGTCGTCTTCGTGGACGGCACGGACATCTACCGCGCGCGGCAGTTGATTGGCGAACGTATTCAGGCCGTTTCCGGCGAGTTGCCGCCCGACGTCGAAACGGCCATGGGCCCGGTTTCGACCGGCCTCGGCGAAATCTACATGTACCGCATGGAGGCCGCTCCGGATGCGCGCAATGCTGAAGGCGTGCCCTATACGCTCTCGGACCTGCGCGCGATCCATGACTGGATGGTGCGTCCGCAACTGCGCACCGTTCCGGGCGTGGTCGAGGTAAATGCCATCGGCGGTTATGAGCGGCAGATCCATGTCGTGCCCGACCCTTACCGGCTCACCTCCTTCAATCTCTCCTTCGCCGATGTCGCGAAGGCGCTCGAGGACAACAACGTCAATCAGGGCGCGGGCTATATCGAGCGGAACGGAGAGCAATATCTGATCCGCCTGCCGGGCCAGCTTGGCGATGCGGCGGAGTTCGGCGAGGTGCTGCTCGGCACGCATAATGGCAGGCCAATCTATATCCACGATGTCGCGGAAGTGACCTTCGGCAAGGAGCTCCGCACCGGCGCGGCGACGCATGACGGCGAGGAAACCGTTCTCGGCACCGCTGTGATGCTGATGGGCGAGAACAGCCGCGAAGTGGCAAGCGCCGTTCGCGGCAAGCTGAAGCAGATCGAGCGAAACCTGCCCGACGGCGTGACAATCGAAACGCTCTACGACCGCACCGATCTCGTCCAGAAGACCATCGCCACCGTCCGTAACAATCTCGTGGAAGGCGCGGTGCTCGTCATCGTTGTCCTTTTCATGCTGTTGCGAAGTATCCGGGCGGCGCTCATCACCGCCGCTGTCATTCCGCTTTCCATGCTGATCGCGGTGACGGGCATGGTGGAGTACCGCATCAGCGCCAACCTGATGAGCCTCGGCGCCATCGACTTCGGCCTGATCGTGGATGGCGCCGTCATCATCACAGAGAATTGCTTGAGACGTCTTTCCGAAGAACGGAAGCATCTGGGGCGCACACTCGGCCTCGACGAACGCTTCGCTGTGGTGGTGGACGCGACGCGCGAGGTGATAACGCCGGCCATGTTCGGCTCCTTCATCATCACGGTCGTCTATCTGCCGATCCTCACATTGACCGGCGTGGAAGGAAAAATGTTCACGCCTATGGCGGTCACGGTCGTCCTCGCGCTTCTCGGGGCAATGGCGCTGGCGGTCACTTTCGTTCCGGCGGCCATCGCCATTTTCGTGCGCGGCGATGTGGAGGAGAAGGAGAGCCTCATCATGCGCTGGGCGCAGAAGGGTTACCAGCCAGCACTTCGCTTCGCGCTTGGCCGTCAGAAGACAATCGCCATCGCGGCGGCGGCGCTCGTGCTCGTGGCCGCGCTCGGCGCGACGCGCTTCGGCACCGAGTTCATCCCGAGGCTCGACGAGGGCGACGTTGCGGTGCAGGTGCTCCGCATGCCGGGCACGAGCCTTACGCAATCGGTGGAGATGCAGAAACAGGTCGAAAGGGCACTGATCGAGCTTCCCGAAGTGCGGGAGGTCTTCGCAAGGACGGGCACGGCGGAAGTTGCAACCGACCCTATGCCGCCCAGCATCTCGGACGCCTATGTGATGATCGAACCGCGCTCCTCCTGGCCGAACCCGCGCAAGCGGAAAGCCGAGCTTCTGCAGGAGATAGACGAGAAGCTCGCCGCCATACCGGGAGCGAATTACGAGGTCTCGCAGCCCATCGAGCTCCGCTTCAACGAGCTCATCTCGGGCGTCCGTTCGGATGTCGGCATCAAGATATTCGGCGACGATATGGACAAGCTCCTCGCCTCTGCGAACGAGGTGGCCGCTATCGTTCAACGGATCGAAGGCGCGACCGACGTGCAGGTGGAGCAGGTGGAGGGGCTTCCCGTCCTCTCCATCGAGGTGAAGCGCGATGTGGCGGCCCGCTTCGGGCTCTCCGTCGCGGAGATACAGACGGTCGTGCAGGCGGCGATAGGCGGCGCGCGGGCAGGTACCTTTTATGAAGGAGATTGGCGTACGCCCGTTTTCGTGCGCCTGCCTGAGACACTCCGGCAGGATATGGACCGCCTGCGGGAACTGCCGATTCCGCTACCGCCGGCACATGAAGCGGAGGACCGTTTCGCGCCTGCCTCCTATTCACCCTTCGGCGAAGGCATGCCGCGCGTCGTACCGCTCCGCGAGGTGGCGGAGATCGCCCTCGCGCCCGGACCGAACCAGATCAGCCGCGAGAACGGCAAGCGGCGGATCACGGTGACGGCCAATATCCGCGAGCGCGACCTCGGCTCCTTCGTGGACGAGGCGCGGGCTGCCGTGGCGGCGCAGGTGCAATTGCCGCCCGGCTACTGGTTCGAATGGGGCGGGCAGTTCGAGCAGCTCGTCTCGGCGGCGAAGCGGCTTTCCATCGTCGTGCCCGCAGCGCTGGTGCTGATCTTCGCTTTGCTCTTCGCGAGCCTCGGCACGGCGAGGGACGCGCTGCTCGTTTTCTCGGGCGTACCGCTCGCGCTCACGGGCGGGCTCGCGGCGCTGGCGCTTCGGGGCATGCCGCTCTCGATCTCGGCGGGCGTCGGCTTCATCGCGCTCTCGGGCGTCGCGGTGCTGAACGGCCTCGTCATCATCAGCTTCATCAAGAACCTGCGGGCGCGGGGTCTTCCCCTCGATGAAGCGATCCGGCAGGGGGCCATGACGCGGCTCCGCCCGGTGCTGATGACGGCGCTCGTTGCCTCGCTCGGCTTCGTGCCTATGGCGCTGGCGACAAGCGCGGGCGCGGAGGTGCAGCGCCCGCTCGCCACGGTGGTGATCGGCGGCATCCTGTCCTCCACCATCCTCACGCTGCTCGTGCTGCCCGCGATCTACCGCCTCGCCCATGCGCGGGACGAAGAAGAACGAGCAGCCTGACGGGTCCGTGCGGACCCGATGGCGGCACCCCCGGCCGGGCTTCCGTGTCCCGGCCGGGGGGCATCTTTCGACGCTTCTCCGAGGATCCGGAATGAAAAGAAAATCAATCGCCTGGCTCGTCTGGATCAACAATGGTCGATTGAATCACATTGGACCTGCTTCTAAGAACCCGAACCCGCGCTGGCAAGAGGATAGGCAAGCATGACCGAGAAACTTCGCCTGGACATTCCGATCCTGTTGCCGGAGGTCAACACCGCCGCCGACGCCTGCGTCCAGATCCTGATTGAGCAGATTGCGGGGAAGGAAGGAGTGGAAGACGCGCATGTCGTGGCGGGCGTGGACGGCGAACCGGCGCGGCTTTGCATACATTACGATCCTGACATCCTGCCGCTGCCGCGTATCCGCGACCTGATCGCCGCCGCGGGCGCCAGGATCTCGGAACGGTATGGGCACGCGGTCTGGCAGCTTGATATTCCGCACCAGCGGCGAGCGCGGTCCATTGCCGAACGGCTGAGAACGCTCGACGGCGTGATAGAGGCTGAAGCGAGCGCCACCGGCACCGTGCGCGTGGAGTTCGATAGATCAGCCACATCCGAGGCGACACTCAAGGGCAAACTCGACAAGTTGCAAACCGGCGGCGCAAGGCCGGAAAGGGATTCCCGGGCGGATGAGCATGCCGGTCATGATCACGAAGGCGGCGCATTCGGAGCGAACACCGAGCTGATCTTTTCCTTGCTTTGTGGTGCTCTGCTCGCCGGGGGCTATCTCATCGGGAAGCTTCTGACGGTCCCGGCCTGGCTACCCTTCGCCTGTTATCTCGGTGCCTATTTCTTTGGCGGTCTCTTCACCTTGCGTGAGGCGATAGAGAACCTGCGCCTGAAGAAGTTTGAGATCGACACCCTGATGCTGGTGGCGGCGGCCGGCGCCGCTGTCCTTGGTGCCTGGGCGGAGGGGGCTCTGCTGTTGTTCCTGTTCAGCCTTGGTCATGCCCTTGAGCACTACGCCATGGGACGCGCGAAGCAGGCAATCGAGGCTCTGGCGAAGCTCGCGCCAAGGACCGCACTGGTACGGCGCGACGGCGAATTGCGAGAGGTACCGGTAGAGGATCTCGCCGTCGGCGACATCGTGATCGTCAAGCCGGATTTGCGGCTACCCGCTGACGGTTTCCTGATCAAGGGCGTCAGCAGCGTCAATCAGGCGCCGGTCACCGGCGAAAGCATCCCCGTGGACAAGCGGCCGGTGAGCGATGCGGACGCGGCGCGGGCCAATCCCGACAAGGTCAATGCGGCCCACCGCGTCTTCGCGGGCACCATCAACGGCAATGGCGCTATCGAGATCGAAGTTACGCGCAAGTCTTCCGACACGACCCTCGCAAAGGTCGTGAAGATGGTCAGCGAGGCCGAGACCCAAAAATCGCCGACGCAGCGCTTCACCGACAAATTCGAGCATATCTTCGTGCCGGTGGTACTGGCGTTGGCGGTCATTTTACTGTTCGCCGGACTGGTGATCGACGAACCGTTCCGCGACACCTTTTATCGCGCCATGGCGGTTCTGGTCGCCGCCAGCCCCTGCGCGCTTGCGATCGCAACCCCGAGCGCGGTTCTCTCCGGCGTCGCGCGGGCCGCGCGCGGCGGTGTGCTGGTCAAGGGCGGCGCTCCGCTGGAAAATCTGGGATCCCTGACCGCGATTGCCTTCGACAAGACCGGCACGCTGACGTCCGGAACCCCGCGGATCACCGATATCGTGCCGGCTCATGGCGTGACCGAAAATGAATTGCTGGCGGTCGCGGTTGCCGTGGAAAGCCTCAGCGACCATCCGCTCGCCCGCGCCATTGCGCGGGATGGACGCGAGCGGCTGGGCGGCAAGCCGGTGCCGGAGGCGGACGGCCTCGACAGCCTGACCGGACGTGGTGTGTCGGCGCGCGTCGGTGGCGAAACTGTGTTGATCGGCAAGGCGGAAATGTTCGGGGCCGAGGGCATCGCGCCACTGTCGGATGCCATGCAGAAGACTATCGCGAGGCTGCGTGAGGGGGGCCGAACGACAATGGTGGTCCGGCGCGGCGACCGCGACATCGGCGCCATCGGGCTGATGGATACGCCGCGCGAGGCCGCGAAGATCGCGCTCGCCCGCCTTCACGAACTCGGCATCAAGCGGCTGATCATGATATCTGGCGACCATCAAAAGGTTGCCGAGGCCATTGCCGGTCAGGTTGGCATAGACGAGGCATGGGGCGATCTGATGCCGCAGGACAAGGTCGAGGCGATCAAGAAGCTCCGATCCGAAGGCAAAGTCGCCATGGTTGGCGATGGCGTCAATGACGCGCCCGCCATGGCGACAGCGACGGTCGGCATCGCCATGGGCGCGGCCGGCTCCGACGTTGCCCTGGAGACAGCGGACGTGGCGCTCATGGCCGATGATCTCTCTCATCTTCCTTTTGCGGTGGGGCTGAGCCGGACCGCACGGGCCGTGGTCCTGCAGAATGTGATCGTGAGCCTCGGCGTGGTTGCGCTGCTAGTTCCGTTGACGATCATGGGCCTTGGCATCGGTGCCGCTGTCGCTGTCCATGAGGGATCGACGCTGCTCGTTGTGTTCAATGCGCTGAGGCTGCTCGCATACCGGAAAGAAGTATGAGGCTGAGCGACCACTGATCAGAGACAGGCCACACGCATGCCAAGCCTGAAGCGAGAATGCGGGACCGTTACACAGATTTCCATACTGATGCGTGTCGGAACATGGGAATCTTCGGGCAAGAAAAACTTTGGCACAGGAGTCAATTCCATGAGTTTTCGTGACATTGTCGTTGATGCTTGCCCCAGAAACGACATTCCGCGGACGCTTGAACTGGCGCGTGAAATGGCCATCGCATTTGACGCAAGGCTGTTCGTCGTCGCTTATGCTTGGCCGGTCACAACTGCCGCAGATGTGCTTGCCGGGAACAGGCTCATCGCCGAGAGGCAGATGCAGGAGGCGCTATACGTCACGCGCGCCGCCTTCGATCGCGTTTTCGAGGATACGTCGATTAACGTTGAATGGTGTTCGGGAGTCGGTGATCCGACCACAGTGTTGGGTGAGCATCTCTTGACCGCCGATCTCCTGATCACGAGCGCAGCCGAAGGCCATGGTAACGTTGCGCCCGAGCCGGCAAATCTCGCGCTAGGATCTGGCGCGCCCGTTTTACGACTAGGCTCCGCCTCAGTGACAGGTCGCTTTTCCAGCGTTCTTGTGGCGTGGAAAGGGTGCCCGCAGGCACGTCGCGCTTTACATGACGCATTGCCTATCCTGAAGCGCGCTGACAAGGTGACCGTCGTCGGGGTTGGAAACGAGACAACCGTTGCACAACTCGAAGCGGTTGCCGAACATCTATGCCGGCATGATGTGACGGCAAGCCACCTGCACCTTTCGCATTCGGAGCAAGACGTCTGCGCCGAGCTCATCGGCCATGCACAGCGGGAGAACGCGGACATGATTGTCGCCGGAATTTACAGTCGCGGTCCCCTTGCCCAGCGCGTTTTGGGCGGCGTGACCAGAGAATTGCTCAAGACGTCCGATCTGTCCTGGTTTATGGCCCGTTAATCCCCTCGGTGCCGAAAAACGCCTACAAGGCGGGCAAACAAGGAATTGGCCCGACGGAATCGCCAAACTTCGCGCGGGCCTCCGATTATTCTGGCTCATTGAAAGATTGGCAGCAGGCTGAGGGTCCTGTCTCTCAAGCAGCCACTACCCCGGCATTGTGGGCTCTTCGCTTTCATCAATGGAATTCGGATGAACGGTCTGGAAGACCCCGGCGATATCGACAGGCAAGGCCGTTTTCCGATTGTCGTTTCGCACCACTACCTTCTTCCAGTTCCGCGCTAAATCTCCGGTTCCGGACATATTTCGTCTGGAGCCTTAGATTTAAGTGCGAAGCCGGAAAAAGTTGAAACGAACTGGTAGCGGGCGACCTGCGCTTCGACCCGGTTGCCCCTGCGGCAGGAGGATCGCCGTCGGAGCGATTGCCGGCCTCGTTCCCTGTTCGCTCACTCTCTTCGTCATGACGTATTCGGTATCCTGCGAGACGCCCGGAGCGGGGCTCGCCTTCGCCGCCATCATGATGATCGACGTGGTCGTGACCCTGTGCTTCGTCGCATGGGCAAGTATTTTTGCGCAGCAAGACCTTCTGACATTTATTGCGGAACAGCCTGTGCTTATTGACCGGGCGACGCGATCGCTCGAAGGAGGCGCTGGTGTCGTATTTCTCGCCGTCGCAGTCTTTGAGTTCCTCTAATCCTCTCCTATAAAAACCAGGTTGCGAGGCACCCCATAGCCAACACTCGACAGCGCCGACACGATATATTCCCTCCCACAGTGAATCGAGCACCTGTCACCGCGAGGAGAATGGAAGATTCAAACCTGCGATAGACCGGCGGCAGCATAGTGCCCGAGCCCTGATCAACCGGGTAGTGCTTATCGCACCTGTTATCCAAAACCGAACAGATCGCGTTCATAGACAATGCCTCTCGCCAACCCGAGCTTCATCGCCGGCGTCGCTTTCTCTTTGCCTCGCGGCAGCATGTAGTTGTGATAGAAGCGCAGGATCGTCGCAAGCTTGGGCACCATCTCGGGATTGTAGAAGCTGTAGGCGTGCCAGATGCGCTGCCTGTTCGAGGCCGTGGGAAGGCCGCGCTCGAAGCCCGCGATGCGGCGGCGGGCAAGGTTGAAATAGGCGTCGACCGGATGGATGCTTGCGCGCGTCATGAACTTCGCGAGTCCGTCCCAGTCCATCAGGCCGATATCCGTTTTCAGCCGGATGGTCTTTTCCGGCTCCGCCTTGGAATGATATGGCCAGTCCAGGCCAATTGTCGCCAGCATCTTGCCGCGCGCCGGTTGCGGACCCGGGCCGCAGGTGAGGCGAAGGATGTGGACCGCAAGCGCTTCCTCGTCTTCGATATCGGGATACTCGACCTGGATTTGCGCAATCTCGGCCGCGAAGCGCTTCAGCTCCTCGCGGTAGCGCTTGCGGCCTTCAACCGCCAGTGCCGCCCGCTCATCGTTGGTCAGGCCTTTCGAGAATGAAATCTCCGCGATATTGACCTTGCCGGCTTTCACCTCATCGACCGAAAGCGCCGCGATTGCATTTGCAAGTCCGGATTCCGCATCGACGCAGAAATTCGCAACGCGATACGAGCGTCCAACCAGCTTCTTGACGAGCATCATATGGGCGTAGTGGAAGATGTCGCCCCGCACTCGCGAGCCCCGGCCGGGCAGTTCGTATTTGCCGCCGGCAGCCAGGTCCTCCCTGGTGAAGATGTGCCGCAGGCGTTTCGCGACCGATGCCCGGTATTCGCTTGCGGGCCAGAGGCGCGCGAACCGGCGCATCGACCGGGGCTTGGCGAAGTCTCCCACAGCATCCATGGCCTTCTCCAATTCCTCCGGGTCGATATCCGGATCGTAATCAATGGTTGCCGCCACCACGAACTGCGACGATTTGTGAACAGTCGCCATGTGAAGGAGCGGGACTGTTCCTCGCCGGTTCTTGATCGGCCAGTTCACAAGGATTGTCTGGGCGTCGGTCGAGAAGAAGGGCTCCTTGCCTTCGAAGCACTGGTGAAGCCGCGCTTCCCGCTCTCCAGCGAAGGCCAGGCACTGGTTGAAAAGGAAATCTATCTTGGAATGGATGTGCGGAAAGGTGACCTGCGCCGCTTCGCATAGCCGGCTCATCGCCATCTTGTTCACCAGCCCGCGCATGATAGTGCCTGTCTTGTCCGTCTTCTTGTGACGCCGGGTAGGAAGCCCCAGGGAAAAGGTCTTGCGGCAAGCCTTGCATTGGTAGCGGACGTCGCCCTTCGCGGTCTTCCCGAACAGTCTGTAGGCGGACGGCATCAGGCCTATCGGCAGCCGGTGGTTGCCGCAGGAGGCATTCGGGCAGGTTTCCCGTTTTGTTCTCCTATACAGGCCCGAGAGGCGGGAATATTCTTCCGCTATCGCACGATTTGATTTGATCGTGTGAGCAAGGCCGCAGGCTGGACAGAAGAACGAGCGCTCATCGTTGGAGCCCATAATCTTCCCGTGAGGCTGGTTTCCGGGAGCCGGGCTTAATGCGGTGCGCCGATACGGGTTCGGCGGAATGCCAAACAGTCGGCATTGCGCGTTGCGGCAGAAATTGACCGAAAACACCCCTACATTGCGAGGGAGGCGGCGCGTTTGCGCTCTCGAAGATTTCTTCGGGGCATTTGCCGCCGGTATCGACTCGCCCTCGGACACTAAGCCCCCGATTCAAAACAGGAAACGCCGACAGGTTACTGTCGGCGCTCCGTCGAATCAACATTTAGCTTAGGGGCTGGGCTCCGGCGCTCCTTTTTTGTATCGGGTGTTTCCACGGTTCACGCTATTGCGCGGTTGCCTGCGTGCTTCTGCAGCGCTGTCAGAATATCTGCCGGGCGGAACGGCTTGGCGATGTGGTCGTCCATGCCCGCCTCGAAGCAGGCTTGACGGTGATGTTCCATCGCATTGGCAGTGAGCCCCAGGATTGGCCGTGTATAGCCCATCTCTCTAAGCTTTCGCGTGGCGGTAAGGCCATCCATGATGGGCATCATCACATCCATGAAGATGACGTCGAAGGTTACTTCCTTCACCGCTTCAAGCGCTGCCGCGCCATCAAAGGCATAGACGGGTTCAATCCCCGCAATCGCTAGCACGGAGCCGATTACCTTCCGGTTCACTACGTTATCCTCGACAACGAGGACAGAAAGTGTCCCGCCAGCAGCAGGCTCCTCGTCGCTGGACTTTACGGGCTCTAGTAGCGGCACGATTGCCGCCGCAGGTGCAACGCCGGCGCGAAGCGGCAGCGTGACGATGAATGTCGAACCGCGCCCGACCTCGCTCTCAACTTCAATCTGTCCCCCCATGGCGTCAACAAGACGCGCAACAATGGCGAGACCAAGCCCCGTTCCTTCTATATGCGCGCCCGTCTCGCGGTTGAGGCGTTCGAACTCGCGGAAGATGCTCTCGGTCTTGTCAGCCGGGATGCCGGGGCCAGTGTCGCTCACCTTCAGAATGAAGTTGAACCCGTCCGCCGCAGTCTTTGTCTCGGCACAGACTGAGACCTCGCCCTTCTCCGTGAACTTCACCGCATTGCCGATGATGTTGAACAGGATTTGCGAAATGCGATCAGCGTCACCCTTGAGCCAAAGCCGTGTCGAGAGCGGAAGTACGGCGCTGAAGCGGAGACCCTTGTCACTTGCCCACCCCGCCATCATATCGCAGACGGTGCGCAGCAATGTCTCGGCGTGAAAATCCTTGCTCGCAATTTCAACCCGTCCGGCTTCGAGCTTCGCCATGTCGAGCACGTCATTGATGATCGACAGCAACATCTCAGCGGATGACCGCGCGGTGCGGATGAGTTCAAGCTGGTCGCCCGACACGCCGCTTTCCGCCAGCATATCGAGCATGCCCATGACACCCGTCATCGGCGTGCGGATTTCATGGCTCATTGATGCGAGGAAGCCGCTTTTCACCTCGCTCGCGCGCTTTGCTTCGTCCCGCGCGGTAACAAGCTCTTCTTCAGCGCGCTTGCGATCGCTCACATCCTGAAGCTGGGAGATGAAATAAAGCGGCTCGCGGTTCTCGGCGCGCAGAATGGCCACCGCGAGATGCACCCAGATGGTTTCCCCATCCTTGCGGATGTAGCGCTTCTCCATCTGGTAGGTATTGCGCTTTCCTTCAACACATTCATGCAACAGATCGAGATCAGCCTCAAGATCATCGGGATGTGTGATGTCCTGAAAGGCAAGCTCCACAAACTCGCTTTCCGTATAGCCGAGCATCCGGCTGAGCGCCTCATTCACCTGCAACCAGCGGCCATCAATACCAACCAGCGCGATGCCATGCGCCGCGCCCATGAGCGCCATGCGGAACCGCTGATCTTCTTCGGTGTTGAGCTTTTCCGACGTCTGGTCCTGCACGAGCCCCCGGACACCACGATCATCACGGCTAAGGCAGAGCACGCGGACGGCCACCGGGTCATCACGCAGCGAGAAGCTCGCCGAGGTCACGTCACCGGGCATGCAGTGGGTGAACCAATCATCGAGATGCGCCATGGCTGGAGAGCGTAGCGGATTCCGGGAGTTCATTTTCCGGGGCACATTATGCGCGTCAAGCACTGGCGAATGCAGGTTGAGTTCACCGCTCTCCCCATCCCAGCTCCACTGGCCGATGGCAAAAGCCTTTGCCACCACATCCAAAAGATGGGGCGAAAGTCCGGTCAGGTCTCCCACCGGAGGCAATGTTTGCGGGCTAACGAGGCTCATCGACATTCTCAATACTCACCCGCGCACAGTGCAGACGGGATCCTGCCAGTGTTGCCCAAAGTTCGTTAACCAGCCGTTTCCAGCTTATTGAGCGCAGCCCGGTCTCAATGTCGCATTCCCGACAAATTGCGACCCTAGATATTCTGATGGCGGAGGGGAGAATTCTGGCCAATCTGAAAGGGAGACACATGAAAAGAACCGGCATTTTCATCGCGGCCTTGGCTATCAGCGCGGTCGTCTCCGCGCCTGCCTTTGCCGCTAATGTCTATGAGACGCTGAAGGCCAACCCCCAATTCTCGACGCTTGTGAAGATGATTGAGGCGAATGACCTGAAGTTCCGCTACAGCACGGGCAACATCACCGTTTTTGCGCCGACAGATGAGGCACTCGCCAACCAGCCCGGCGGCGTGGATGACATGCTGTCCGGCGAGAATCCGAGTGTGAAGGAGAATGCCCGCGCGCTTCTGCTCTACCAGATCGTGAGCGGCCGCCACACACCGGGGAGCCTTGAGGGCAAGGTGACAGAGGCAACCACCCTCCAGCGCGGCAAGGTGGTGATCGATGGCACAAAGAGCCCCATCCGCTACGGCCATTCCGAGTTCGGTGCCAATGTGACGGGTGATGCCATTACCGCATCGAACGGCGTCATCATTCCGATTGATGCGCTGCCCATTCCCGTCTTTGAAGAAACCACGCCCGCACCGGCAGCCCCGTAATAAGCCCTACGGCATTAGAGACAAACGGCATGAAAAAAGGGAAGGCTCAAGCCTTCCCTTTTGCTTCGCCCGGCCGAGGTGAAATCAGCCTTCTTTCTTCTTTTCCAGCGGTGGCACCACGCGGATGTGGAGTTCCTTGAGCTGCTTCGGCTCCACCTCAGAAGGCGCCTGCATGAGCAGATCCTGTGCCTGCTGGTTCATCGGGAACATGGTCACTTCGCGCAGGTTCTCAACACCTGCGAGCAGCATCACCATACGGTCCACGCCGGGGGCGAGACCGCCATGCGGCGGGGCACCATATTTGAAGGCATTCAGCATGCCGCCGAACTTGCTCTCCACCACGGACTTGTCATAGCCCGCAATGCCGAAGGCCTTGTACATCACATCCGGCTTGTGGTTACGGATCGCACCGGAAGAAAGCTCCACACCATTGCAGACAATGTCATACTGGAAGGCGGTGATGCCGAGAATTTCCTCTTCATCATCCGGGCCGAGTTCCAGGAATTTGTCGAGCGGATAATTCGGCATGGAGAAGGGGTTATGCGAGAAGTCGATCTTCTTCTCTTCCTCGTTCCACTCGAACATGGGGAAGTCCACGATCCAGCAGAACTTGAAGACGCCCTGTTCCACAAGGCCAAGCTCGGTGCCGACACGCGTGCGCGCCAGACCGGCAAAGCTTGCAAACCTCGCAGGCACGCCGGCCACGAAGAAGACGGCATCACCTTCCTTAAGACCAAGCTGGGTGCGGATCGCCTCGGTCCGTTCCGGTCCGATGTTCTTTGCCACTGGCCCCGCCCCTTCGAGCGCGCCGCCTTCTTCGCGGAAGAAGATATAACCAAGGCCCGGCTGCCCCTCGCCCTGCGCCCAGGAGTTCATCCGGTCGCAGAAGGCGCGGTTGCCGCCGGTGGGTGCCGGGATCGCCCAGACCTCAACCTTCGGGTCCTTCTCGATCATTCCCGCAAAGACCTTGAAACCCGAGCCGCGGAAATGGTCGGTAACATTCTGCATCTCGATGGGGTTGCGCAGGTCCGGCTTGTCGGAGCCATATTTGCGCATCGCCTCTGCATAGGGGATGCGGATGAATGGATAGGACGAGACCTTGCGGTCATCCGCAAACTCTTCGAAGAGGCCGTGTAGCACCGGCTCAATGGCGGAGAAGACATCGTCCTGATCGACAAAGCTCATTTCCACATCGAGCTGATAGAATTCGCCCGGTGAGCGATCAGCACGGGCGTCTTCATCGCGGAAGCAGGGCGCGATCTGGAAATAGCGGTCAAAGCCCGCCACCATGATGAGCTGCTTGAACTGCTGCGGCGCCTGCGGTAGCGCATAGAACTTGCCCGGATGAATGCGCGAGGGCACCAGAAAGTCGCGCGCGCCTTCGGGGCTCGAAGCCGTCAGGATTGGTGTCTGGAACTCATTGAAGCCGGCCTCCGTCATGCGACGGCGGATGGACGCGATGATCTTTGAACGGAGCAGAATATTCTTGTGAAGCGTCTCACGGCGCAGATCGAGGAAGCGGTAGGTCAGGCGGATATCTTCCGGGTAATCCGGCTCGCCAAACACA
>JBAYOU010000005.1:0-23178 GCA_041678065.1 Parvibaculum sp.
GAACCGATCGATACGTCGCAACAGGTGATCGTCGGGAACATGATCGTCGAGACAGAAGTCATAAAACAGCTGCGCCGGCGCCACCTGTGTTCCCATCATCGCTCTGCCCTCCGATCAGCACAGCACGATGGAATCACGCCCTCGGAGCCCGTTCAACCGCCGACTTAATCAACACAATCGGCGCAAAGCAGTCATTCAGAGCCGGGGTGAGACCGCGCCGTTTTTCTCGCCTGTTGGCAAAGGGTTTTCGTCCAGAAGTCAGGCCGCCGTCGCGATGGCGACTGCAAGGCCTGCGACAACCCCGAACGCGTGCTGCCAAATGCTGGCAGACATGGTGAGTTGCCATATCTCCAGCATCATGCCGTAGCCCACCAGCGCCGCAGGCGTTGCAAATACCCCCACAACCAGGAACCGCAGCAGCGGAGAGCGGCTCGTCGCGAGCGCTGCCTGCCCAAGGCCGAAGACGAGGCCGCCGACGACCAGGCCGACGAGAGCGCCACCCACTATGCCAGCGCCTGATGTGATCGCCCAGTAACCGGTCGAAAGCCCGACCATGACCGGAAGCGCATAGACCGCGCATCTGAACAGCAGCATACAGAAGGCGCCGAGCCCGAAGACGGTAAGCAGAAGCATGGCGATCATGTCGGATCTCCATCTGTTGCTGTGAGTTCTCGCTTCATCGGAGCGGTGCAAACGATTTCGTGCATCAACGCTCGTTATTGGATTCTACACCTCGTGAATTCGCGTTTCCAGAGTCCTTGCTCTCACGTTCATGCATTCTCACGGGCGCTCTCTTTCTCGTCTGCGTTCATCGTCGCGTGAGGGCGCAGATAAAGGCGATTTTCAGAATCCTCCTTCCGATTGAATCCTGTCTCTCGTTCTCGCGAGCTTTGGCGCGATGGAGAGAGACGGATGACCCCGACAAAACTTCTGATCGGTCAGGCGCTGATCGTCTTCGCGATCGTCATTCTGGGTGTCTGGACCGCGACGCAATGGGCAGCCTTCGCACTCGGCTTCCAGACGCGTCTCGGCGCGCCCTGGTTCGTTCTCCTGTCATGGCCCGTCTATTACCCCTGGCGGCTCTTCGAGTGGTGGTATGCCTATGAGGCCTATGCGCCGGACATCTTCGCGCAAGCGGGTGCGATCGCGGCTTCGAGTGGCGTCGCCGGTTGCGCGGTTGCCATTGTCGGCTCTCTCTGGCGGGCCAGGCAGGGCAAACTCGTCACCACTTATGGTTCGTCGCGCTGGGCGAAGCGCGGCGAGATCGAGCGGGCGGGGCTCTTCCGCGCGGCCGGGGTGTTTCTCGGACGATTGGGCGAGCATTATCTCCGTCACGACGGACCGGAGCATGTCATGGCTTTCGCGCCGACGCGCTCCGGCAAGGGCGTCGGGCTTGTCGTCCCGACGCTGCTCTCCTGGACGGGGTCTGCCGTCATTCACGACATCAAGGGCGAGAACTGGCAGCTGACCGCCGGCTGGCGGAGCCGCTTTTCCCATTGCCTCCTCTTCAACCCGACCGATCCGCGCTCCGCCCGCTACAACCCCCTGCTTGAAGTGCGGAAGGGCCCCGACGAGGTCCGCGATGTTCAGAACATCGCCGATATCCTGGTCGATCCGGAAGGGGCGCTCGAACGGCGCAATCACTGGGAGAAGACGAGCCACGCCCTGCTGGTCGGCGCGATCCTGCATGTCCTTTATGCGGAGGAAGAGAAGACGCTTGCCCGGGTGGCGACGCTGCTGTCGGACCCGCGACGCTCCTTCGAGCACACGCTGCGCGCCATGATGGCGACGAACCATCTGGGCACGCCGGACCGCCCGGAGGTCCATCCCGTTGTGGCGTCGGCTGCCCGGGAGGTCCTCAACAAGTCCGACAATGAACGCTCCGGCGTGCTCTCGACCGCCATGTCGTTTCTGGGGCTTTACCGCGATCCGATCGTCGCGGCGACCATCTCGGCCTGCGACTGGCGGATCGCCGATCTCGTCGATGCGGCACGGCCCGTCTCGCTCTATCTGGTCATTCCGCCGGCCGACATCTCGCGCACGAAGCCGCTGGTGCGTCTCGTGCTCAACCAGATCGGGCGGCGCCTCACCGAGAAGCTCGAAGGCGATCCGGCGAAGCGCCGGCGTCATGGGCTTCTCATGATGCTGGACGAGTTCCCGGCGCTCGGGCGGCTCGATTTCTTCGAGACGGCGCTCGCCTTCATGGCGGGCTACGGGATCAGGGCCTATTTGATCGCGCAGTCCCTGAACCAGATATCCAAGGCCTATGGTGAGAACAATGCGATCCTCGATAACTGCCATGTCCGGATCGCCTTCTCGTCGAATGACGAGCGGACGGCGAAGCGCATTTCGGACGCGCTGGGGACCGCAACGGAACTCCGCGCGCAGCGCAACTATGCCGGTCATCGGCTCGCGCCCTGGCTCTCCCACGTCATGGTCTCGCGGCAGGAGACGGCGCGCCCGCTGCTGACGCCGGGTGAGGTGATGCAATTGCCGCCGGCCGACGAGCTGGTGCTGGTCTCGGGCCTCGCGCCGATCCGGGCGAAGAAGCTTCGCTATTACGAGGACAGGAACTTCACCGAGCGGGTGAAGCCGGCGCCGGTCCTTGCCGAGAATGGTTACCGTGACCGGCCCGCCGCCCGTCCCGACGACTGGAGCGGCCAGGTGCGTGGGCTCGATCATCGGCTCGCCGCCACAAGTGTACCCGATCCCGATGCCGGGCTGGCGGAAGAGGAAGGCGGGCTGCAGCAGCAGCGCCATCCGGGCCTGCAGGCGAAGGAGGTCGCGAAGCCGCGCGAACCTCGCGAGGCGACGCTCGGCCTTTTCGACGATGACGGCGATGCGGGTGCCGATCCCAAGGCAATGGATGGGGGAAAACGCGCCGGACGCAGCGCGATCAAACGCGCCTATGCGGCCAATGCGGGGAGCGACGGCGACCGGCAACGCGCTTCGCAAGAGCTTCTTCCCGGATTTTGAAGGTGCGCACGATGAAGCCCCGCCATCATCTCTATCTCGACGATGCGCTGACCGAGGAGCTCGAGAAGCTCGCCGCGAAGCCCGGCTCGTCCAAATCCGCGATCGTCAGCGACGCGCTGCGCGCCTATCTCGCGCGCCGCGGTGCGAAGGAGCTCGACGATCTCTTCAAGGTGCGGCTCGACCGCATGAGCGGGCAATTGAACCGCATCGAGCGCGATCTCGCGATCGTGATGGAGAGCCTGGGGCTCTTCGTCCGCTATCAGCTGACCGTCACGGCACCGCTGCCCGAGCCCGATCAGACGGCCCGTGCGGTCGGCCGCGACCGTTTCGAGGCCTTTATCGACCGGGTCGGGCGGCAACTCGCGGGCGGCAGGCGGGATCTGAGCCGCGACACGATCCTGCGCAGCGGCGAGACGGAGGAGGCGTCATGAGCGGTCACGCCGAAGCGCAGTCGAGAGAGCGGCGCCGTTCGATGCTCCGGACCGCCATGGGACCGGCGATCGCCGCCGCGCTCACCGATCCCATGGTCGTCGAGGTGATGGTCAATCCCGATGGCAGTCTCCGGCTCGACCGGCTGGGCGAGGGCAGGGTCGATACGGGCGTGGCGTTCGAGCCGGCCGAGGTCGAACGCGTCATCCGGCTTGTGGCCTCGCATGTCCGCACGGAAGTCCATGCCGGCAACCCGGTGGTGAGCGCGGAGTTGCCTGAAAGCGGCGAGCGCTTCGAGGGTCTGCTGCCGCCTGTGGCATCCGCACCCTGTTTCGCGATCCGCAAACCCGCCGCACGGATCCATACGCTGGACGATTATATCGCCGACCGCATCCTCTCGCCGGAGCAGGCAAGCGCCTTGCGCGATGCGGTCGCCGACCGGCGCAATCTCCTGGTCGCCGGCGGCACGAGTTCGGGCAAGACGACGCTGGCGAACGCGCTTCTCGCCGAAATGGCCACCGCCGACGAGCGCATCATCCTGATCGAGGATACGCGCGAGTTGCAATGCGCGGCGCCCGATTGCGTGGAGCTACGCACGAAGCCGGGCGTGGTCTCGCTCGCCGATCTCGTCCGCTCGACGCTCCGCCTCCGGCCCGACCGCATCATTGTCGGCGAGGTCAGGGGCGGCGAGGCGCTCGACATGCTGAAGGCCTGGAACACGGGCCATCCGGGCGGCATCGCGACGCTGCATGCGAACTCGGCCCGGGCCGCCCTCTACAGGCTCGAACAGCTCGTCCAGGAGGCAAGCGCCGTGGTGCCGCGCCGCCTTATCGCCGAGGCAATCGATCTCGTCGTCTTCATCGAGGGAAGAGGGGCCGCGCGCCGCGTCGGCTGCATCACCCAAGTCACCGGCCTCGATGCCAATGGCGACTATCTCGTCACCGATACCACGAGCCCGCATCGTCCCACTGTCTGACCCGAAAGGACTACTTCATGCGCTTGCTCAATCGTCTTGTCCGAACCGGTTCGCTGTCCTTGTTTTTGACCATGGTGTTTATCGGCGCCGCAGAGGCCGCCGGCACCGGCATGCCCTGGGAGCAGCCGCTGCAGCAGATCCTCGATTCCGTGCAAGGGCCGGTCGCGAAGATCGTCGCGGTGATCATCATCATCGTGACGGGACTGACGCTCGCCTTCGGCGATACGGCGGGGGGCTTCCGCCGCCTGATCCAGATCGTCTTCGGTCTGTCGATCGCCTTCGCGGCCTCGAGCTTCTTTCTTTCCTTCTTCGCCTTCGGCGGCGGAGCGCTGATCGCATGAGCGGCCATCTCGAAGGCTTCGAAGTGCCGCTTCACCGCGCCCTTGCCGAGCCGATCCTGCTTGCCGGCGCGCCGCGCAGTGTTGCGATCCTCAATGGGACCGTTGCCGCCGCCCTTGGTTTGGGCCTTCAGCTCTGGATCGCGGGCCTCGTCCTCTGGCTTGCCGGTCACACGCTTTGCGTCTTCGCGGCGAAACGCGATCCGCAATTCGGGCAGGTGCTGGCGCGCCATCTCCGGCAGAAGGGGTATCTCTCATGCTGAACCTCGCCGAGTACCGCCGCAAGCCAGACCGCCTCGCCGATCATCTGCCCTGGGCAGCACTCGTGGCACCGGGCGTCGTCCTCAACAAGGATGGCGGTTTCCAGCGGACGCTGAGGTTCCGCGGCCCCGATCTCGAAAGCGCGACCGAAGCCGAACTGATCGGTGTCGCGGCCCGCTTCAACAATGTCGCGCGCCGTTTCGGTTCCGGCTGGGCCTTGTTCTTCGAGGCGGAGCGCCTCGCGGCGGCGGATTATCCCGACAGCGCCTTTCCCGATGCCGCGTCATGGCTTGTCGATCGCGAGCGCCGCGCGGGCTTCGTGGAGAAGGCGCATTTCGAGAGCGCCTGCCACCTCACACTTTACTATATGCCGCTGGCGGACACGGTCTCGCGGGCCGAGCGGTGGCTCATTGAGAAGGAGAGGGCGGACAGCACGCGCGACTGGCGCGAAGATCTCGACGGCTTCATCGCCGAGACCGACCGGATCGCCGATCTCCTCAAGGGCTTCATGCCGGAGCTCCATCCGCTCGACGATGCGGAGACGCTCACCTATCTCCACCGCGCCGTCTCCTCCAAGCGCCATCGGATCGTGCCGCCCGAAACGCCGGTCTATCTCGATGCGGTACTGGTGGACGAGCCCCTGAGTGGCGGTCTCGAGCCGATGCTGGGCGCGCGGCATCTGCGGACGCTGACGATCCTCGGCTTCCCGAACCTGACCCGGCCGGGATTGCTCGATGCGCTCAATCATCTGGCGCTTCCCTATCGCTGGATGACGCGCTTCATCGCGCTCGACAAGACCCAGGCGACGCGGGAACTGACCAAACTCCGCCGGCAATGGTTCGCGAAGCGCAAATCGGTGACGGCCCTCTTGCGCGAGGTCATGTACAATGAACCGGCACCGCTTCTCGATACGGATGCCGACAACAAGGTGGTGGATGCCGATCTCGCGCTGCAGGCGCTGGGCGGCGATCATGTGAGCTTCGGTTATCTGACGACGACGATCACCGTCGGCGATGAGGATGCCGAAGTCGCGGACGAGTATCGCCGCGCCGTCGAGCGCGCGGTCACCGGCGCCGGCTTCACCGTGATCCGCGAAAGCACCAATGCGGTCGAGGCCTGGCTCGGCAGTCTGCCCGGTCATGTCTATGCCAATGTCCGGCAGCCGATCGTCCATACGCTCAATCTCGCTCATCTGATGCCGCTCTCGTTGGTCTGGGCCGGGCCGGCGCGGAACGAGCATTTGGACGGTCCGGTCCTGCTCCATGCCGAAAGCGAGGGCGCGACGCCTTTCCGTCTTTCGACCCATATCGGCGATGTCGGCCATATGCTGATCGTCGGCCCGACCGGCGCCGGCAAATCGGTGTTGCTGGCGCTGATCGCGATGCAGTTCCGCCGCTACGAGGATGCGCAGATCTATCTCTTCGACAAGGGCTTCTCGGCGCGTGCCGCCATTCTCGCCATGGGCGGCGCCCATCATGCGCTGGGCACCGGTGATGGTGAGGCCGTGCTCGCCTTCCAGCCGCTTGCCCGAATCGACGAAGCGGCGGAATGCGGCTGGGCGGCGGAATGGATCGGATCGCTTCTCACGCATGAGAAACTCGAGGTGACGCCGGAGGTGAAGGATGCCGTCTGGTCGGCATTGAGGAGCCTCGCCTCCGCGCCGTGCGGTGAGCGGACGCTGACCGGCCTCTCCGTCCTGCTGCAATCGAACGCGCTCAAGGCAGCGCTCACGCCTTACACGCTGGAAGGTCCGTTCGGGCATTTGCTCGATGCGGCAGAAGACGGGCTCGCGCTTTCCGGCATCCAGTGTTTCGAGATGGAAGCACTGCTGCACGAGAAGGGCGCGGTGATGCCGGTTCTCACCTATCTCTTCCATCGCCTTGAGGAACGCTTCACCGGCGCGCCGACGCTTCTCATTCTCGATGAGGCCTGGGTCTATCTCGACGACCCGCTTTTCGCCTCCCGCATCCGTGAATGGTTGAAGACGCTTCGCAAGAAGAATGTCGCGGTCATCTTCGCGACGCAGTCGCTTGCCGATATCGCCGAGAGCGCCATCGCGCCCGCTATCATCGAGAGCTGTCCGCAGCGGATATTCCTCCCCAATGACCGCGCAATCGAACCGCAGGCGCGGGCGGCTTACGAGCGCTTCGGTCTCAACACGCGCCAGATCGAGCTGATCGCGGAAGCCATGCCGAAGCGGCACTACTATCTCCAATCCCGCCGCGGCAACCGGCTTTTCGAACTCGGGCTCGGTCCCGTGGCGTTCACCTTTTGCGGCGCGTCTTCTTCCGCCGACCGGAAACTCATCGGTCGTGTGTTGAATGAGACGGGGTCAGCGGGTTTCGCGAAGAGATTTCTCGCCGCGAAGGGCCTCGATTGGGCCGCCGATCTCATCGACATCCATACAGCGAAAATTTCTTCATCGGAGACGTCCTCATGACGCGCAAGACGTTGCGGGCCGTGCTGCTCGCTCTCTGCCTCTCGGCTGGTCTCGCAACGGCATACCTACGTCCGGCAACGGCCATGACCGTCTTCGATCCCACCAACTATGTGCAGAACCTGCTGCAGGCGGTGCGCGCGCTGGAGCAGATCGACAACCAGATCCGCTCGCTCCAGAACGAGGCCGTGATGCTCGACAATATGGCGCGGAACCTGGAGCATCTCGATCTCTCGACGCTGCAGGGCATGGTCTCGGGGCTGACAAGGATCGGTCAGCTGATGGATCAGGCGCGGGGCATCGCCTTCACCATCGAGGCGACGCAAGAGGCACTGGAACAAAGCTATCCCGAGCGCTACGGCGCGGAGGTCACTCACGACGTGCTTCTCGCCGATGCCGAACAGCGCTGGCGCGATGCCATGTCGGCCTACGGCGACACGATGCGCCTGCAGGCGGGCATCGCGCGCAATGTCGAGAGCGACCAGGCGGCGCTCGTCTCGCTGGTCGCCGCCTCGCAAGGCGCGGTCGGTGCGCTTCAGGCGCAGCAGGCGGCAAACCAGTTGCTCGCGCTTTCGACGAAACAACAGCTTCAGATCCAGAGCCTGATGGCGGCCCAATATCGCGCCGAAGCGCTTGATGCGGCACGCAAGGCCCAGGCCGAGGAACAGGCCCGCGCAAGCTTCGACCGCTTCATGGGCGAGGGAAAAGCCTACGGGGCGCGGTGACAATCGAAGAGTGACAAACGAAGAGTAAGAGGCGAGGAGCGAGCGGCATGGACGATCTTGGCGTCATCGACCGGTTCATGGAAGCCTTCACCCAGGCAATCGACAGCGGCTTCGGACTGCTGCAGGGCGATGTCGCCTTCCTGACCGCGATCCTCATCGGCATCGACATCACGCTGGCCGGTCTCTTCTGGGCGATGGAGGAGAGCAATGTGCTGGGCCGTCTCCTGCGGAAGGTCCTTTATGTCGGCGTCTTCGCGCTGATCCTGAATAATTTTGCAGGCCTTGCCGACATCATCTTCCGTTCCTTCGCAGGCCTCGGTCTGCATGCGGCGGAGAACGAGCTCACCGCCGACGACCTGCTCCGGCCGGGCTATCTCGCCGGTATCGGCTTCGAGGCGGCCTGGCCGCTCCTGCAACAGGCGGGCTCCTTGATGGGGTTCACGAGTTTCTTCAACCATGCGGTCACGATCATCGTGCTGGTACTCGCCTGGACGGTCGTCATCGCCGCCTTCTTCATCCTGGCGGTGCAGCTCTTCATCACCATCATCGAGTTCAAGCTGACGACGCTGGCGGGCTTCGTACTGGTGCCCTTCGCGCTCTGGACCAAAACGGCGTTTCTCGCCGAGCGTGTGCTCGGCAATGTCGTCGCCTCGGGCGTCAAGGTGATGCTGCTCGCCGTCATCATCGGCATCGGTTCGGGCTTTTTCACCGATTTCGTGACGGCGCTTCAGGGCCGCGAGCCCAATCTCAACGACGCCATGGCGCTGGTGCTGGCTTCGCTCGCTTTGTTCGGGCTCGGCATTTTCGGGCCCGGCATTGCCGCGGGCCTCGTCTCCGGCGCGCCGCAGCTTGGTGCAGGCGCGGTGGTCGGGGCGACCGGTGGCGTTGCGGCCGGTGCGGCGCTGGCCGGCGGCATGGCGCTCGGGGCGGCCCGGATGGGAAGTGCGGCCGGACTTTCGGCACTTCGGGCCGGCACCGGCATGGGCACCGCGACGGCCGGTGCGGTGGGGATGGGGCCTGTACCGGGCATGGCCGCATCGTCTTCTGCCGGAATGTCTTCAAGCATGGCGGCGGGGACACCCGACTGGGCGCGGCGTCTCCGGGCCGAGCAGCGCCGCCGCACCCATACCCAGACCGCGATGCAGGCGATCCGCGAAGGCGACCGGCCGGGTGCCGGCGCCAATCCTTCCTTCGACGATGGGAGGTCCTGATGCTCTTCAAACGTGCCACGGAGCGATATGGCCGCACCCCCGAACCGGTCACCCCCTATCAGAAGGCGGCACAAGCCTGGGACGAGCGCATCGGCGCGGCGCGCGTTCAGGCGCGAAACTGGCGGCTGATGGCATTTGGATGTCTCGCGCTAAGCGCCGGGCTGTCGGCGGGCCTCTACTGGCAATCGCTGCAGTCTCACGTGACCCCGTACGTGGTCGAGATCGAGCGTTCGGGCGAGGTCCGCGCTGTGCGCCCCGCTATCGAGGCCTATACGCCGGGAGATGCCCAGATCGCCTTTGTGCTGGCGCGCTTCATCTCGAATGTCCGCTCGCTTTCCTCCGACCCTATCGTCTTGCGGAAGAACTGGCTCGAAGCCTACGACCATGCGACCGGCAGGGCGGCGACATTCCTCAACGAATTCGCGCGCGAGAGCGATCCCTTCAAATCGGTCGGCACGCGCAATGTATCCGTCGAGGTGACCAGCGTCGTCCGCGTCTCGGAGCGCTCCTTCCAGGTCAAATGGCGCGAGCGGCTTTACGAGCGCGGCAGCCTCGCCGCGACGACCCACTGGACCGCCATTCTCACCATCGGCATTCGGCCGCCCCGCAATGCCGAGACGCTCCGAAAGAACCCGCTCGGCCTTTATGTCGAGGCGCTCGACTGGTCACGCGAACTCAACGCCGGTGAAGCCCCCTGACCAAGGAGAACCAGATGACCCCGATCCGTTCGTTCTTGATGGTAAGCATCTCGGCGCTTGTGTTGACCGCCTGTGCCGACAAGGTGCCGCCACCCCAGATCCGCTATGACGCGGTCGACCTGCAACCGGCACAGCTCGAACCTCAGCCCCCGAAACCCGTCGAGATCGTCGCCCTGCCGGAGCCTTTGCCGCTGCCGGGTCAGTTGCAGCCTCTCGATACGGCGAAACCGAAGCCCGACAAGCGGGTGCCGACGGAACGGGTCGATGCCGCCAACAAGGAGGCGCTGATCGAACCCATGCGGGATGGCTATATCAATGCGATCCAGGTCTATCCCTTCACTGAAGGCGCGCTCTACCGGCTTTATGCGACGCCGGAGCGCGTCAGCGATATCGCATTGCAGCCGGGCGAGGAACTCATCGCCGTCTCGGCGGGTGACACGGTGCGCTGGGTGATCGGCGATACTGTAAGTGGCTCCGGCACCGGCAAACGTGTCCATGTGCTGGTGAAGCCTTTCGCCGCCGGGCTTGAGACCAATCTCGTCATCACCACCGATCGCCGCGCCTATCGTCTGGCGCTTCAGAGCACCGAGGCGACGGCCATGGCCGCACTCTCCTGGACCTATCCGCGCGACGAGCTGCTCGCCTTGCAGGCGCGGAACGCGAGGGCGCAAGCGGCATCGGCAATCGCAAGCGGTATCGATCTCGCCGCGCTCCGTTTCCGCTACGAGATCACGGGCGATAATCCGCCCTGGCGGCCGCTCCGCGCCTTCGATGACGGTTCGAAAGTCTATATCGAGTTTCCCGCGCGGTTCGATCAGGGCGAGGCACCGCCGCTCTTCGTGGTCGGCCCCTCGGGCGGCAGCGAACTCGTCAATTACCGGCTGCGCGGCCATTACTACATTGTCGATCGCCTCTTCGCGGCGGCGGAATTGCACCTCGGCGAGGCGCCGCAACAGGTGGTGCGCATCAGCCGCACCGACAGGGTAGCGGGCGTCGTCGATGATCGCCCCTCGCGGCTGCGGCCGGGACGATAGGAGAGAGATATGGCCGGTCCCGCCTCGCCTCAGGGTCAGACGCAGTCGTCGGGGAAAGTCGATCCCGAAACGCTGGCGCTGCGCGCCAAGCCGCGCCGTGTGACACGGTTCCGGCGCAGTGTCGTCATCGGCGTCGCGGCGACGGGCTCGGCGACGATTTTCGCGCTCGCCTTTCTGGCGCTGGAAGGCTCAAGCTTTCGTCTCGCGGCGCCGGATGGTGGGGAGCTCTACCACCCGGAGCGTAAGGAGAGGGCGGAGGGGCTGGCGGCGCTGCCCGTGAGCTACGACGAGATCCCGAAGCCGATCCCCGAACTCGGCGCGCCGCTTCCCGGCGAATTTGGCCGCCCGATCCTCAGGCGCGAGGCGGAACTCGGCATCGACAATAGCGCCGGCCTCCGCCCGACCTTCGTGCCGAGCGCCGAGGAGAACGACGCTCGCGCCGAAAGGCTCAGACTAGCGCAACAGGCGCGGCAGGCGGCGGAAGCAGGCGTGTTCTTTCAATTGAAGGGGAGCGGAAGCGGCGAGGGGCGTGCTTCGCAATCGAGAGTGGCTGATGCGAGGGAGAGCACAGGTCTTCAAGCTGTCGCCGCAGTCGACGAGCGTCTCAACCTCGATCCGGAGCGCGACCAGAACCATCAGCAGCGCAAGCTCGATTTTATGAACCGGGGACCGGATCCTGACATCTATAACCGCCACACGCTGCAGGAACCGGTCTCGGCGCATCAGTTGATGGCCGGCAGCGTCATCGCCGCGAGCCTGATCACGGGGCTCAACTCCGATCTGCCGGGCCTTGTGGTTGCCCAGATCACAGAAAATATTTTTGACACGGTGAGCGGAAGGGCTTTGCTGATTCCGCAAGGATCGAGGCTCATCGGCAGTTACGACAGTGTCGTCGCCTTCGGTCAGTCGCGGGCGCTGCTCGTCTGGCATCGCATCGTGATGCCGGATGGTTCCTCGATCGTGATCGACAATCTGCCGGCGACGGATGCCACCGGTTATGCCGGCGTCGCTGACGAGGTCGACTACCACACATGGGCGCTCGTCAAGGGCGTGGCGCTGGCGACGCTTCTGGGCGTTGGCACCGAGCTCGGTTTCGGCAGCGAGGAGAGCGATCTCCTGCGCGCGATCCGCCAGTCGACGCAGCAAAACGTTTCGCAGGCCGGCCAGCGCCTCACCGAAAAGAATCTCAACATCCAGCCGACCATCACGGTGAGGCCCGGCTGGCCGATCCGCGTCATCGTGCAGAAGGACCTGATCCTGCGTCCCTATCGAGGATGAGAACCATGCCCGACCTGAAACTCGGCAAACTCCCCGACCGCACGCCGGTCAAGATCACCTTCATCGCGCCACCCGATCTCAACAAGGCGCTGCAGGCCTATGCCGCGCTTTATCGCGAGACCTATGGCGAGGCTGAATCGGTGCCGGAGCTCATTCCCTACATGCTGCAGAGTTTTCTGGAGGCTGATCGTGGCTTTGCCAAGGCACGGAAGGCGTTGCCGGAAGGAGAGGGCAAAGGCACCGGTATCGCTCAGCCGGGATCGAGAGGACGTGCACCTCGCGCGCCGTTGCCGCCAACCGATAAGGAGGATTGAGATGTCTGTGATCGGGATGTTCACGCCTACGAAGGAGGGTGGCTGGTCCGGCACCATCCGGACCCTCATCATCGATGCAAAGCTGCGCTTTGTGCCGAACGACAATCGCGACAGTGAACGGGCGCCGGCCTTCAAGCTCTATGTCGGCCGCTCCGAGGTCGGCGCCGCCTGGCGGGAGCGGGGCGGTGAGAAAGAGTATCTGAGTGTCCGGCTCGACGATCCGGTACTTGCGGCGCCCGTTCATGCGGCGCTGTTTCCGGCAGAGGATGGTCAGGAGGCTCATCTCGTCTGGAGGCGAGGTTCTAGCTAATTTGTATATTACCATACATTTAATGTAATTATATTTATCTACATAATAATTTGTGTTTAACAAAAAGGTGGTGCGCGGTTTGTCGCCCGTGCGAGCAGGGTACTCGTTCAGTAGGCGCGACCTTGGCCAAGGCTTCTTGTGACCCAAAGCAACATTTCTTGAGCTTTCGCTTCCACCTCAAAATTCGCTGCGCAGTGAATATTGCTATTTTATCGTATATGCACTATAAGTCGGTTATATGCTGTGCAGCGAAAATGGCTCAAATCGTGTTAGAGAATACCCGCAGGAACGAGCAATACGTGCTGGAACATCTCCGGGAAGCATTTGGGGGGCTGCCGCAAGTTGAAGCATCGGAGCCGGTCGTTGAACGCCTCGACTCTGGTAGTCAGTACAGGATTGACGCCGAAATGCGCCTAGATGTTGGTGGGCGCAATATCGTCCTTCTCATCGAGGTCAAAAAATCGGTCTACCCGCGCGACGTGCGACAAATCCTCTGGCAGCTTGACCGCTATGTCCACCGTGAGGGGGTAGAGCACGGCGCTTCCAACATTCCGTTCTTGGCGGCCGAATCGATATCTCAGGGCGCGCGGGAGTTGCTGCGGCACGAGAATGTCGGCTACTACGATACCGGCGGCAGCCTCTACGTACCCGCCCCCGGCGCCTACATCTTCGTGGAAAAGCCGCCGCCGAAAACCCTCGAAAAATCGGTTCGCTCCCTGTTCAAGGGCAAGCGCGCCCAGATAGTCCACACGTTACTCGTCAAGCGCGGTGAATGGTTCGGGGCGACGGCGTTGGCCGAGATCGCTGAGGTTGCACCTTCGACCGCTTCGGAAACCCTGATCTCGCTAGAGCGCTATGACTGGCTCGAATCGCGCGGGCAAGGTCCCGCCAAAGAGCGGCGCCTGATCGCCCCCACGGCCCTCCTGGACGAATGGAGCAAACAGGTGCAGGCGACACGGCTGCGTGGTGAACGCCGTTACTACGTACCGCGTGGTGAACCGGACACAATTATCAGGCGCCTCGCTGCGGCATGCCGGGAGCATGAGGTTTCCTACGTCATCACGCGGGAAGCGGCCGCGCAGCGTTATTCTCCTTTCCTTTCAGCGCTTTCGCAGGTCGCATGCCGTATGAAGCCGGGGTCGGCGGCCGAGGAAGCTCTGGCCGAACTCGGCGCACGCAGCGTCGGCGAAGGCGCAAATCTGAACGTCATAGAGACGCCGACATCGGGCGAGTTTCTGTTCAAAGAACGTGTTGATGATGCTTGGCTTGCGAGCCCGGTGCAGGTCTATCTCGACCTATTGACGGGTGAGGGGCGGTCCCGCGAGATGGCGGCACACCTGCGCCACGAAAGGATCGGTTTCTGATGGCCAAGCCTACAACCCAGGACGGTTACAGTGCTGCCGTTACAGAAAGCTGCGAGCGAGTTCTAGTTACGCTGCTGCACGGCTTGGGACCATGGAAAAGGTCCGTCTATCTCGTCGGTGGGCTCGTTCCCCGCTACCTGATCCCGGACCGCCCGCCCGCCGCGCCCGCGCACGCCGGTACCGGCGATGTCGATATTGTCGTTGCGCTGGAGATGCTAGCCGAGACTGAAGCCTACCATACTGTCGAAGAGAACCTGAAAAAGATGGGGTTCGAGCGCGGTGAGAACGATGCAGGCCAGAAGGTTTCCTGGCGGTGGAAGGCTCGGATTGACGAGGACACAATCGTTATTCTTGAACTTCTGGCGGACAATCCCGAGGTGGCGGGTGGCAGGGTAAAACCACTGCCCACGGAGGGGCGGATATCGGCCCTGAACATCCCGCACGCTTCCATGGTGTTCGACCATCATCTCACTCAAGAGATTACCGCCGCCCTTCTCGGTGATGGTGGCATGGCAATCGAAACCATCCGCTTCGCGGATCTGGTGAGCTTCACGTGCCTGAAGGCGCTGGCGCTGGACGATCGGGGTGAACGCAAGGATGCACACGATCTTGTTTACTGCATCGAGCACTGGCCCGGCGGCCCCGAGGCTGTTGCGGCGCTTTTCCGCGAAGCGCACAAAGGTAAGCATGCCGCCGTCATTGACCGCGCGCTCGGCATCCTACGCACACGCTTCACGGACGACAAAACGACGGAAGGTTATCTCAAGGATGGTCCGGTCGCCGTCGCGCTGTTCGAGCCTGGCGGGTTTTCAGATGCAGACCGTGAGGTACGGCTATTGCGGCAGAGAAACGTCAGTGAACTGGTCACTGAGGTTCTCGCGCATGTCGGGTAGATGAACGATGGTACAGCTAGATAACCATGACAGACGCACGAAATGGCAACTTCAGCAGGCGTCTCTACCGAGACTATGGTGGCGCTGCTCATGAGCTTCGCTTCTTGGAAAAAATGTGATTTCCAGATACATACGCCCCGCGATCCGAACTGGACGGGCGCGAGGCCCGTCGGCCTCGGTGAATCCATTACGACGACAGACGCAAAGGCGACCACGCAGGACGTTGACGTGGCGCGAGCGCAATGGGCGAAGGAGTTCGTGGACCAGTGCGTCGCGAAAGGATTGCAGGCGGTCGCGTTGACGGATCATCACGAGATGATCATGGTCCCTTACGTTCAGAAAGAGATCGAACAGCGCCGCAAAGCCGAGCCGGACTTCGACCTCTGGCTCTTTCCCGGGATGGAGTTGACGGCGAGCGGCGGCAAGCAGTGCCTCATCATCTTCGATGCCGATCTGTCCGAGGACTGGCGCAAGCAGGCGCAAGGGAAGCTCGGGGTCGCGTTTGCGGCTCTTGAGGAGAAGGGTGCCGTGGCCCCCAAGGTGACGCAGCTCGCCTGCGCCTATCCCGAGATCGCTAGGCTGCTCGACGAGGTTGAGCACCTGCGCGGCCGCTACATCGTCCTGCCGAATGTTTCGCAGGGGAACAGTCACACTGTCTTGACAGACGGCAGCCACGGCGATTTTCGCCGAATGCCGTATGTCGGCGGCTATCTTGATCGCGGCCAGACCATCAATACGCTCGGCGCCAAGAACCGCACGCGGCTTTCCGGTTCTGACAAGACGTGGTCAACCAGAGAGATTTACCCTCTCCCGACCTCGGACAGCCGGTCAGCCGACTACGGCGCGCTCGGTACGAATGACACTTGGATCAAGCTGGCCGAGCCAACGGCGGAAGCGATCAGGCAGGCCTTTCTGGGGCATCGGTCCCGCATACGGATTGAGCCGCCCGCGATACCCTCGCTGGTCGCCGCCACCATTGAGGCAGAAGGCTCCACGATCCTGCAACCGACCTCGATCACGCTCAGTCCGGAATTCAACGCCGTCATCGGCGGGCGCGGTAGCGGCAAGAGCTCGTTCCTCGAATACCTCGCGTTTGGTCTGGGCCGAAGCTGCTACGACGCGCCACGCGAGCACTACTCTGGCACGCACCGCATGCACGATCTTATCAACGATACGCTCGTCTCCAAGGGCGGGCAGGTGTCGCTGACCGTGATTCAGGATAATGCGCCTTTCAAGATTGTCCGTGGGCCGGCCACCACCTACCAGCCTCGGATCACCTATCCCAACGGTTCGACCCAGACGATCACGGTCAAGGAGCTGCGCGCGCTGTTTCCCGCCGTCGTGTATAGCCAGGGCGAGCTCGCCGAGATTGGCAAGCAGGCGGGCCAGAAAACCCGACTCTCCGATTTACTCCAGTTCGTCAATCCGGATTTCAAGAAGGAGGATGACCGGCTGGCCGCCGATATCGAAGCCGCAAAGGGAAAGGTCAGGGCGGCGATCCAAGCTGTTGCCAAGCATTGGCTGGAGCAGTCGAAACTCCGCAACCTAACGACGACGAGGGACTCGCTTCGTCAGCGCGTCGAGGCTCTTGAGAAGACGTTGCCGACCCTGTCGCCGGACGACCAGGCCAAGGTGGATCACTTCGACAAGGCGAACGACTTTGAGTCGAAGCGCTTTCAGGCATCAAAGCATGCCGACCAGATTCTGCAGGAGCTGGAGGTGAGCGCCGCCGAACTTGTCAACGAGCGCGATCTTTCAACGGACCTCAAGGGAGAGGTGGAAGCCGTTCAGCAAAGCTATCGCGACCTGTTCAAGACTTTCGGCACCGGCATAAAGCAGCTGCGGGCTGACCTTGCCAAGAGGCGCACCGTCCTGACCGGTGCCGAAACCGCTTGGGCCGCGAAGTTACAGCAGGCGCGGACCGCCCGGGATGCCGTGCTGGAAAAGCTCGGCGCCCACAAGACGGTCACCGCGCAGATCATCAAGCTCCGCGAGGAAATCACCGAGCTCACCAACCAGATCGGCGATCTCGAAGCGAGGCTCAAGGCCGAAGGTGATCCCACTGCCGCCTTGACCAAGGTTCTTGCCGGTCTCAGGACTGTCAACGATCAGCGGGCAGAACGCACCCAGGCTTGGGCGAAAGAGATCGAAAGGCTGTCGAGCGGCAAGATCAAAGCCATCGTTGCCGCCGCCGGCGATACTTCGGAGATCAGAGAGGCGATCGACGCGGTTGCCGCCAAGACGGGGTCTCAGGAGGCGACGCGCATCGACCGGCTTGAAGACGCTCTTGCCAAAGATTCAGCAGCGGATATGGCGGACCGGCTGCGTACAGACTGTCTTTCGCTGCTGTACTGGCGCCAGATGGGAGCGGCTAGCAGCGAGGAGCAGCCGAAGTGCCCCGACCTCATGAAGATACTCGGCGATACCGAGCGTATTCGGTCAGCGCTGACCGAACGCATGGACACGTCGCGAGTTGAAGCCATCGCGACCGCGGTAGCCAAACCTGAAATCACCTTGTCCTATTGCGACGGTGCCCGCGAGATTTCCTTTGAGAAGGCATCCGAGGGCCAGCGCGCCGCCGCACTACTGTTCATGCTGCTGGAACAGCCGGGCGGCCCGCTGATTATCGACCAGCCCGAAGGCGATCTCGATAACAAGATAATCGCCGACCTTACAGACAAGCTTCATACCGCCAAGCAGAACCGCCAGCTCATCTTCGCGAGCCACAACGCGAATATCGTCGTGAACGGCTCTTCCGAACTGGTTGGATATCTCGACGTCAAGGATAGCGGCGAGCGTCAATTCGAGTGCGCCGGCGCGATCGACAAGCCGGAAATCTGCAAGGTGATTACCTCGACGATGGAGGGCGGCGAAAAGGCCTTCAGGGACCGTCAGGACAAGTACGGTTATTAGTCTGCATCCTGTTTGGCGCGCTTAGCCAGGTCTGCGCAGTCCGATCAGAGCGTTGAGTCAAGAAATATGGTCACCGGGCGACTCCCCCAAGCCGCCGGGAGACGTCAGGCCTTTCGCGCTGCGCCGTGCCGGTTGATCGCCAGCTTGCCGCTCTCGGATTGCCTCGGCTGAGTCGGCTTAAACCTGTGGATAGAAAGTGAAACTTCCCATATTCGACTTGACCACAAATGAAGCAGGTGGAACAAATCGTGAAACCATGAAGCGAGGCCGAGTCGATGGCAAATGGAATTCAAGTAACGCAGGCCGCAGAAAGCTACCTGGAAGCGCTGGCCGATGATCTTGGAGTGAGCGAGGCCAGATATCGGGAAGCCAATGACAGCTACAACGCTCTTGGCGAATGGTTTCACCGGGAAAAGTCGACGATCCGGCAATACAAGCCGCAGGTTTATGTGCAGGGTTCTTTCCGGCTCGGAACGGCAATTCGTCCCATCGACGACCGCGAAGATTACGACGTTGACTCGATATGCGAATTTCGTGGGCTGACGACCGCTGATTTGACCCAGAAACAACTGAAGGAGCTGCTTGGCGCTGAAATCCACTCCTATCATCGCGCTCAGTCTATGACAAAGCCGGTGCGTGAGGGCCGCCGCTGTTGGGTGCTAAATTATGCCGACGGCGCTCAATTTCATATGGATATTGTTCCGGCGCTCCCTGATGCCAATCGCCAAAGACTGTTGCTTGAGACGAGTGGGTTTGACGCCCGTTGGACGCAGACGGCCATCGCAATTACGGACAACGAACGCGCTGACTACGCAATGATGACGGCCGAATGGCAGCGTTCGAATCCTAAGGGTTACAGCGGATGGTTCGTTCAGCGCATGGGTGAAATATTTGAAACCCGTCGCCGGGCGCTCGCTGAATCTGTGCGTGCCAGTGTTGAAGACATACCTGTCTATCGGGTTCAGACACCCTTGCAATCGGCCATAATGATTTTGAAGCGCCACCGTGATTGGCGCTTTGCCGGCAATAGCGAAATCAAGCCTATATCAGTGATCATCACCACCTTGGCGGCTCATGCTTATGCAGGTGAGGCGACTATCGGTGAAGCTCTCACTTCCATCCTCACAAAGATGGATAGCTTCATTCAGAAAATCGGTGGGCAATATGTAATTCCCAACCCAACTGACCCACTTGAAAATTTTGCAGACAAGTGGGTGGAACATCCCGAGCGGGCTGAAGCCTTTTTTCAATGGCTTCAGCAAGCACGTTCAGACTTCCTCAATGCCGCCAACCTGACTGAACAGGCAGAAATCGCGAAGAGAGTAGCCCCTGCTATGGGAGATGCTCTGGCTGAACGCGTACGAGAGCGGGCAGCGAAAACGGGCGGAGGATTGCTGCGGAAGTCATCGGTTGCTCCGGTGATCGGAAGTACGGTCTCGTTCCCTGATCAGCCTAGAATGCCAACGACCCCCAAGGGTTTCGCTTGATCTGGTGGGCGGTACAGCCTGGCCGCGCTAGGGAGGAACGATCTCAGATCGCTGACCTCTCTGAACAAGCGCCTTGGTTGCAAAATCTCCATTGGCGACTTGACGGGCTTCGATTGGCCGCAGATTTCGACATCGTGGCCGAGGACGAGTCTTTCCCGCTGTCTATCTATTTTCCGGAGTATTTTCCACAAACGCCGCCAATCGTCCGGCCGCGTGAAAAAATTCGCTTGTCAGAGCACCAGTATGGCTCGGGCGGAGAGCTATGTCTCGAGTGGCGCGCCGACAATTGGCATCAGGACGTTACAGGCGCGATGATGATTGAAAGCGCCTATCGATTGCTCAGTGGGGAAAGAGAAACAGATACCGAGCAAGTCCCGTCTGCGCATCGAGAGACGATGGGCCAAAAGCTTCGATCTTCACACTTGCGCGTGCTTCTCAGCCCGTCCGCTAAAGAAGCTTTTCTTGCCGTTGAAGAAGGTAAGCCTCTCTCGGCCGCGGTTTCTGAACATAATTACGGTTCAGCGTGGATTGTCTATCCAATTCGAATTGGCGTGAAGGACGCGCCCGATTGGGCCGAGCAGCCGTTGCTCACTAAAGGGATGCGGGAACAGGAGGCGCATGTCCTTCGACTGCCTCGGGGCACGACGCTTCCCCGCAAGCTAACCATGGAGAGCATTCTTAGTCTTTGTTCCGAGCTAGGTGTCGAGGAATGGTTCGAAGAAGCCGCAGAAGAATTTTGGCCCTTCGTGTTCTTGATCGACGATTCAGAAATTCTCCTGATCACAATTCTTGGTGACGAACGCAACGTTTACAAATACGCGACTCTGGAAATTTCCGATGAAGGGGGCAGACTTCCTGCAGAGTACGATGCGCTGGCCGACAAGCGAGTGGCTATTGTCGGTTGCGGTTCGGTGGGTTCGAAAGTTGCGGTCTCGCTTGCCAGGTCAGGCGTGCGATCCTTCCTTCTTGTCGATCCGGACGTCGTTCTTCCCGGAAATATGGTGCGCAATGAGCTTGATCTCCGGGCGGTAGGTACACACAAATCAAACGCACTCGAACACAAACTTCTGGAGATCAGCGCCAACTGCGAAGTAATGGTCAAGCCCCTTCTTCTCGGAGGGCAAGAGAGCAGCGGCTACACGACCAGTGTGCTGAACGAAATGTCGGAATGCAGCCTGCTGATCGATGCAACGGCCAATCCTAACGTTTTCAACCTATGCGCAGCAGTGGGCTGCTCCCATAGGACGCCACTGATATGGGGGCTTGTGTATGCCGGAGGGATAGGCGGCGTAGTAGCGCGCGCACGGCCTGACTCTGATCCGCCGCCCCTCATTGCGCGAAACCAAATCGCGTCGTGGTATGCGGCGAGGCAGCAGCCGTGGCCTTACGAGGATTCCGACATCGGGTATGGGGCGGAAGGACCAGAAGCGCCGCCTCTTATCGCTGATGACGCAGACGTAACGATTGTCGCCGCTCATCTCACCCGGTTTGCTCTGGATTCTCTCGTCCGCCCCGACAACTCTATATTTCCTGCTTCTGCCTACGCCTTTGGACTCAGGCAGGGGTGGATATTTCAAGCTCCTTTCGACACATGGCCGATTGAGCTAACCAAGGAAGGCGTTTGGGGGGCTATGGCAGAAGCGAATGCGTCAGAAGAATTGCAAGCACTGCTTGCGGAATTAGCTTCTGAGGCAGAAAGACAAGATGAAGATTGAATTTCCTGCCAGCCTGCGACGCCGAATGCGCCGCCGTTTGTGGTGGGCAGGACGTCGTGAGATAGGCGGAATTCTGATGGCCGAACAGATAGCGCCCGGGCATTTTAGGCTTGCCGATTTCTCAGTCGATGATCAAACAGGAGGGGCGGCGCACTTTGTGCGCAGTACAGAATATCACCAAGCTGCTCTACGCTCATTCTTTGCTCGGACCGGCGACGATTATCGACGCTACAATTATTTGGGAGAATGGCATTCACATCCGAGGTTTCCCGTCATACCCAGCGTTGATGATTGCTGCTCGATGCGAGAGTTGGTCGAGAGTGAACGAAGTATAGATTTTGCTATTTTGCTTATATCAAAGACTAGATTATGGACGCCGTTAGAGTGCTCAGCTTTGTTGTTCCAAAAAGGTGAAGAGGCTTTTAGAGTAGAAGTCAATTATTGTGAATAGAATGGGAACACTAGACTATGTCATAAGGGCGCTGGCGGACTGGACCTTCAGGAAGCGTTCAATTGGTTACTTCCTCGTCAGAGGAGGTGTGGCGCTTCTGGCTCTCTTAATCGCAGGTAACGTATTTAGTGTCAGCATTCCAACCGAATTTGGGCCACTGACATTCAACTACGAAGCCGGTCAAGCTTCGGTCATTCTCACGACCCTTTCGTACATTGCGGCAGCGACTCTCATTGTCGTCGGCCTCATATTGATCTGGCGTGAGCATCAAAGTCTGGGCCGCAAGCGTGTGTTCGTCTTGGAGTTCCGAGGGCTTCGGGACTGGAATGGCTCTCCCTTGGCCGAGGCCATTCCTCATTCCTTGCCCGGAAGAAGAGAGCAAGTGCTGGTAGACCTGCGGCAACGCGTAAACGACGGATTGATCGTTGATCCGCAAGCTGCTGTCGATCGGTTGATGACGTTGCGCCAAGAGCTAGACACGCGGGAAGATGGGGCAGATCGCCGAGATATTTTGTATGTGGCAGGCGGACTTGCACCAGTTCCTCTTTCATTTCTGGCGGGCATCCTGCTCGATGACGAAGCTTCTGTCATGTTTATGGATTGGAATCGGCATGAACGGCGGTGGCAAGAACTTAATTCCGAGGATGATGGCAGGAGATTTGAAGTCTCGGGCATGGGAGACATTCCTGACGGTACGGCCGAGGTTGTTCTCGCCGTCTCGGTCTCTTATCGAGTAGACACACAAGGAGCTCTATTGAAGTGTGGCGCGCTTCCGCTAGTGCATCTGGAGCACGCGGATATTGAGGCTGCGCCTATGGATGCTCATTGGTCAGAACAAAAGCAGTTGGCCTTGGGGCAGCAGTTTCTTGATACAGCTATAGCGCTTGGCAATAGAGGCGTTAGAACCATTCACCTGTTTTTTGCCGGGCCGAATAGCCTTGTTCTGCGTTTCGGAAGTCTCTACGACAAACGAAATTTGCCGTCTCTCATTGTGTACCAGTATGACCAAACGGCGGCACCTCCATTCACATGGTCAATCCAGATGCCAGTAGCTGGTCGTCTGAGACCAAATGTTATCGCTTGACGGGACGTCGTCGAGTTAGTCGCTTGGGACTTTCGCTAACGGTAAACTTACTCAAATCTTGTTCGCATTCTTGGAATCTTCAGTTCCGTCAACCGCAAGTATCGTCGGTTGCGGGCCCCCGCAACCAAACTGAACTAGTATACTAATCAAAAGCCCGCCATGGCATTTCGCCTGGCGGGCTTTTTGTGTTTTGGCGATGGGCAGGATTTTCAGGATTTTCAGGCTTTTCGCATTCGCAGGCGCGGCTCTGTGCCAAAGGCGCAGCGGACGTTGTCGATATATGC
>JBAYOU010000006.1:0-13964 GCA_041678065.1 Parvibaculum sp.
GAGAATACTGGTCTCACGGCGAAAGTGGGCCTGCTACGCCGCCGCTTCGCCAAGCAGTATGGCTTCTATCTGCCAAAGATCAGGGTCAAGGATAATGGCTTCCTCGCGCCCAAGGCTTATGAAATCTCGATTCAGGACGTGGTTGCGGGCAAGGGCGAGATCTGGCCGCGCTATATGCTCGCCATTGATCCCGGCGGAAAGGCACCGCCAATTGACGGTCAGGAGACGAGGGAGCCGACTTTCGGCTTGCCGGCTCGCTGGATAACGCGTTCTGCGGCAGAGAAGGCGGAGACGCTCGGCTATACGGTGGTCGATGAAGAGAGCGTGGTGGTGACGCACTTGACTGAGATCATCAAAGAAAACCTCAGCACGCTTCTCACTTACTCGGCGCTGCAAAAACTGATCGACGGGCTTTCCGCAGAATATCAGAAGCTCGTCGCCGAACTCGTGCCGAGCCAGATCACCAAGGCGGCGTTGCAGAATGTATTGCAGAGCCTTCTCGCTGAGCAGGTATCCGTCCGCAATCTGCCGCTGATCCTCGAAGCGGTCGCCGAAGCGGTGCCGCATTCACGGAATGTGAACCTCATCGTAGAGCATGTTCGTGTGCGCCTCTCCCAACAGATTTGTCAAACGTTGGCGGGTGAGGACGGGTTCATCTCGGTCGTTACCTTGCAGCCCAAATGGGAGCAGGCTTTCCTCTCGCATATCGAGCAGCAGGGAGAAGACCGTGTCTTCACCATGCCCCCTTCGCTGGTCCATGACTTCGTGATCGCCGCTCGCTCCGTCATTCAGGACCAGCTCGCTCATGGCAATCCTTTCGCGATCATCGTCAGTCAGGAAGCGCGGCCATTTGTTCGTTCGCTGCTTGAACGGGTAAGCACGACGCTTCCTGTGCTCAGCCACGCAGAGCTTCACCGCAAGACACCGGTGAAGACGATCGCGCAGATTTGAGGCAGTGCTCATGGCTGAAACAGGTGACGGATCAGCATCGCCAGTGGTACGAATTCCGGGGATGGCGGAACAGATCGGGCTGCTTGCGCGTGACAATGGCATGACCATCACGGATGAGACGGACCTTCATGAAATGCTCGGAGGTCTGGCGCAGGGCACAGGTATCAGGGTGTCGCTGATGCTCGCGCTTGGCGAAATACTGAGTGAAATCTTTCGCTACGAGAAAAAACTGGACGCTGACGACAAGAAGGTCGGTGGCGCTCTAACACTCCCTAAAGAGGATTGAAATGGAAGAGCAAGTGAAACCAGGCGCAGAAGACCGGTTGCTGAGTGGGTCCGAGAAAGCAGCCGTCATTCTTTTTTCGCTGGGTCGGGAGCGTGGTGCCAAGCTGATGGAAAGGCTCGATGAGGATGAAATCCGTATCCTCAGCCGGTCCATGGCGCAGCTTGGCAGCATCACGTCGAGCGTCTGTGAGAGACTGCTTCGGGAGTTCACTGATCATTTTGCCAACAGCTCTGCTGTTGTCGGCACATATGATTCCACAGAGAAGATGCTGTCTCTCTTCCTGCCCGATGAGCGGGTCATGGAGATCATGGGCGATATTCGCGGCGCAGCGGGTCGCAGCATGTGGGAGAAGCTTTCGACAGTGAACGAGCAGATGCTGGCAAGCTATCTCCAGAGCGAGCATCCGCAGACGGCGGCTGTCATTCTTTCAAAGATCCGCTCTTCGCATGCGGCGAAGGTTGTGAACGTTCTGCCGGGTCAGTTCCGGGCAGAAGTTCTGCGCCGCATGATCGAGATGGAATATGTGCAAAAAGATGTTCTGAAGGATGTAGAAGAGACGCTCCATTCCGAGTTCATGGTCAATTATGCGCGCATGCTGGGCAATGACAGCCATATGCGGATTGCCGAAATTCTCAATCAGGTGGATCGGACGCAGCTTCCCGAAATCATGGGTGAGATTGAAGGTGAGGTTCCGCAATCTGCCGAGATTATCCGCTCGCTCATGTTTACCTTCGATGATCTCGTGAAGCTTGATGCGCGCTCCTTCCGCACGATCATTCAGGCGATCGAGATCGATACGCTCATTCTGGCGCTCAAGGGCGTGAAGGATGAGGTGAAGGAAACCTTCTTCGAGAATCTCTCGGAGCGTGTCAGCGCCATTGTTCGCAGTGAACTGGAACTGATGGGGCCGGTTCGCGCCACCGATGTGGAAGGCGCGCAGGCGCGTATCGTTCGTGTTGCGAAGGACCTTGAGGCGCGGGGCGAGATTGTGCTGGAGCAGAACGAGCGAAAGGCGGCGATGGTTTACTGAAGCGCCGCGCAAGCCTTATCCGGCAGTATTCGCTTCTATGACCGGCGCCACTCTGGCGCCGGTTTTTTTGTGTCCCGCCTGTTCGTTCTGCGCATAGACATAGCTGATGATTTCGGCGACGGCGCGGTAGAACTCGCGGGAGATGGGCTGATCCACCTCCAACGCAGCGTGAAGGGCGCGGGCAAGGGGGGGCTCTTCCACCACCGTGACGCCGTTCTCTTCCGCAATCTCCCTGATCCGCAAGGCAATGAGATCAAGCCCCTTGGCCACGCAGACTGGTACCGCATCTTCGCCGCGCGTATAGCGCAGGGCGACGGCATAATGTGTCGGGTTGACGATCACGACCGTGGCATTGGGCACCGCCGAAAGCATCCTCTTGCGCGCTCGCTGGCGGCGAATTTCGCGCAATCGGGCTTTCATCATAGGGTCGCCTTCAACCTGCTTGTGCTCGTCCTTGATCTCGCGATGGGACATACGAAGCTTCCGCCGCCAGTCGAAGCGCCGCCAGATAATGTCCACAATAGCGATGAGGCTCATCGCCGAGGCCACCCCGATCAGCAGGCGTATGGTGAGGTCGCGGAGGGCTGACGGCATTGTCGAAATATCGGTGAAGACAAGGCCTTGCGCGTTGGCAAAGGTGCTCCACAGCATGAAACCGGTAATGGCGCCAACCATGGTGAGCTTTGAGAGGCCATAGCCGAACTCTACCAGAGCGGTGGTGGAGAAGAGGCGCTGCACGCCGTTTTTCAGGGAAATGCGTTCGGCCTTTGGGCGGATGCGCTCGCCTGTGAGCACGACATGGCCTTGAGCAAAGGCAGCAAAGATGCCTGCGCCGATGAAAATGAGAAAAGCGGGGGCCAGCACCGCTCCGATTTCAAAGATGAAGCGGCTGAATAGCTGTGTCAGGTCGCCAATCGAGACCCCCGAGATGAGGTCAGCCGAGTTCTCGATAAGGGGCGTCATGGCTGTCGAGATCGTCATGGCGATCTTGGTGCTCAAGCCCGCAGCTATCACGAAACCTGCGATCACGCAGGCAAGAGACCCAAGCTCGCGGGAGTTCGGCGTGTTGCCCTTTTGGCGGGCATCCAAGATCTTCTTCTCAGTCGGTTCTTCGGTTTGGGACGATTTATCCTGTGTGTCTTCAGCCATGGATCACCCTGTCACGCTGTAGAGCCAGTCACCCATGGCATTGGTGAAGGCGATGAGGATGGAGCCGACACAGGCGAATAGCAGCAAGAGGCCGCCCGCCAGCATAAAGGGGGCGCCGATGAAGAAGACTGGCAGAGACTGCATCATCCGATTGGTGAGGCCGAGCCCGAGATTGAAGAGGAAGCCGAGCACCAGAAAGGGCGAGGCAAACTGGGCGGACAGCATGAAAGAGCGTGTGGCGGTGCGGGCAATACTTGCGGCGAGATATCCGAAATCGGGCACCTCTCCCATGGGCAACAGGGCATAGGACGCAACGATGGACTCGATCATCACGATATGGAGACCGGTGACGAAGAGCATCAACACGCCGCTCATGACCATGAAGTTTGCAACGGCAGCGCCGCTTTCGAAGCCCGCACCGGTGGGGCCAGCCAGGGTTGCGAGCCCCATGGACTGACCGGCGATTTGCCCGCCTACATGAAGCATGGCGAAAAGAATACGGGCGGACGCACCGATAAAGGCACCCGCCCCGAACTCGATCATGAGTGCGCTTGCAAAGCCGCCAAAGTCTGAAGGGGGGACAACACTCCCCAGCGGCAGGAGCGGCATCACGACGAATGAAAGGGCGAGCGCGATGATGAGCCGGATATTGGGCGGAATGGATTGCTCGCCATATCCCGGCATCATCATGAGCGCGGTTCCCACACGGGCAAATACCAGCATGAAGGTGAAAACCTGTGCAGTGGCGAAAAGCTGGAGACTTTCCATGCCGGTGGTCCGCTAGACGAATGAACGCACAAGGCTTGTGGAGAGCAGATACCAGCCGTCGATCAATACGAAGAAGAGAATCTTGAAAGGGAGCGAGATAACGACAGGAGGCAGCATCATCATGCCCATCGCCATGAGGATGGTGGCAACAACCATGTCAATCACGAGAAAGGGAAGAAGAACCAGAAAGCCGATCTCGAAGGCGCGCCGCAGCTCGGAGATGAGAAAGGCGGGTACGAGAATCCTCAGGTCCACGCTTTCGGCGCTGCGATAGGGCGGTACTTCATCTGCCAGCGCTTCTGCCTCTGCCGCGCTGCCGCGTTTGTAAACGGCATCGAATAGTTCCGCAAAAACGGCCAGATCCTTCTCTCTCACATTCTCCATCATGAACATGCGGAAGGGGTCAACGATCCGTTCAAAGGCCTGCTCCTCTGAAATCTGGTCGCTGACGAGCGGCTGAAGCCCGTCCCGCCATGCGCGGTCGAACGTCGGTGCCATCACATAGGCGGTGATGAACAGGGCAAGGCTTACAAGCACGATGTTCGGCGGTGATTGCTGGAGGCCAAGGCCTGAGCGCAGAAAAGACAGAACGATCACGATGCGCGTGAAAGAGGTCACCATGATGAGAATGCCCGGGGCGATGCTCAGAACGGTGAGGAGACCCAGAAACTGGATGATGCGGCCGGTAAGGGGGCCATTTCCCTCTGTCCCCAGAAGCTCCTGAATGTCCACGCCCAAGCCCGAGGGCATCATCTGCGCCTGTGCGGCCGCCGTCGTTGCCAGAAGGGCTGCTATTCCTATTCCCGTCGCTTTCAGAGTTCTTCTGATCATCTGACCATGCCTTCTGACATGAATGGTTTACTGGACGACGAACTGATCGACATAGACAGCTTCCACAAGCCCGGCCGGATCGATCGCCGAGATGCGGCGCATGATCGCCTCCTTGAAAGCGATCAGCGCGGCGCTTCCCTGAATGTCGTTTTCATCAAGTGTGCGCAGATAGAGGATCACGAGATCGCGGATATGCGGCGTCATCTCCTTCACTGCTGCCTCATTTTTGCGAAGCACACGCAGCGTGAGAGATAGCTGAAGGAGACGGTTATTCGGGCTGCTGCGCATATTGGTGACAAGCGGCTCCGTGGTGAAAAAGATGGGTGCCAGCGCGGGGTCCGGTTCATTCTCGCCTTTGAGGTCGCGCCAATAGGCGTGAGCGATTTCAACGGAGGAGGCGCTCTCCATATCTCCCGTTTGAGTGGCGAGGAAGAAGCCACCGATCACACCGGTGAGGAGCAGTAGTGCCAGGCCGGCAGGCATCATCAGCCGCTGAAGGTGAGGGCGTTCCGTATCGCCGTCCTTGCCGCGTCTCTCTTCATTCACGTTGTCGGGAAATTCCGCCGCCACCCACTTCTCCGCCAAATCTGTAAACGTAAATCGCGCTGAAAACATTGGCCGATAGCTTTCTACCGACGGACGAAGCCTACGTTTCGTCGATATCCGGAAAGTTTAAAGAACGGACGTTTCGTGAAGTCTCTACTGAATAATCTGCGAGATCTGGGGACACAGCGGCTGCTCATTCTGGGCGGCGTCGGCGTCGCGATCATTGTCGCGATTGTCGGCCTTTCGATCAGCATGTCTCGCTCATCGATGACGGTCCTCTATTCGGACCTCCAGAAGAATGAGTCCGCGCGCATCGGGCAGGTGCTGCGCGAGATGAACATTGCTTTCGACATTCAGAATGACGGCACGGCTGTGCTGGTTGCGCCTGAAGATGCGCGTGTGGCGCGAATGCGCCTTGCCGAAAGAGGACTGCCTTCGGGTGATGCGGTAGGTTACGAGCTTTTTGATGATACCGGCGCGCTCGGGCTTACCTCCTTCATGCAGCAGGTGACGAAGACACGTGCGCTTGAGGGCGAGCTTGCTCGCACCATGCAGACAATGGAAGGCGTCGTTGCAGCGCGGGTGCATCTTGTTCTGCCGGAGCGTGAAGCTTTCAACCGGGCCGCTTCGCGGCCAAGCGCTTCCGTTTTCATTCATGTTGAGGATTCGTCCTCTAAGGCGCGCGAGAAGGCGATCGCTATTCAGCGTCTTGTCTCATCGGCTGTGCCTGGTCTCAAAGCCGAGGATGTAACGGTGCTTGATCACACCGGCACCATTCTCGCAGCGCAGGGAGATAGCGGGCCGCTGGCGGCGCGAGGGATCGACCTCAAGCGTGAAACGGAAGCCAAGATGGCAGATACCGTATCGCAGCTCCTCACGCCTTATCTCGGACATGGCAATTTTCGCGTCGCTGTGACTGCCCAGCTCAATATGGATCGGGTTGTGGTCGCGGAGGAAACTTTCGATCCGGAAAGCCAGATTGAGCGTTCCCGCCACAATATGACGGAAAGCGAGGAGTCGAACGACAGAAGCGTCGACCCACCGACGACAGTGTCGCAGAACCTTCCGACACAGGATGTTCCAAACGCGGCAGGGGCACAGTCGACCTCGAACACGCGTCGCCAGGAAGAAACTATCAATTATGAAATCTCAAGCGTGCGTCGTGAGCGCATCAGCGAGGGTGGTAATATTGAGCGCGTAAACGTCGCCGTTCTCGTGGATGGTGTGCGGGGAACAGGTTCCGATGGTGCGGAGAATTACGCGCCGCGCACGGAGGAAGAGCTTTCCAAGATCGCAACCATTGTGCGCACGGCAACCGGTTTTGATCAGTCGCGCGGCGACGTGGTAACGGTCGAGAATGTGCGCTTTCAGGAGCGGGGCATGGATCTCATCGCGATGGGTGAGCCCGGCTTCACGGAAGTCGTCATGCGGAACATAGGCACAATCGTGCAATCCGTGGTTTTGCTTGCGATTGTTGGCCTTCTTGTGATGTTCGGTCTGCGGCCTCTTCTGTCGCGCCTGTTGGCAACGACGCGACGCAGCACGGACACTGAGACAGCGCTTCTGGCGCAGCTTGCGCCCGTCGACGGGGAGGCGGTTGCCGCGTTGGGCGGACCTCAGGGGCAGGCTTTGCCCGGAGCGGATGGCGCGCTGAAAGCCTTGCCGGGTGCTTCCGACACAGAACGCTTTGTTGAAAACATGATCCAGCTCAAATCGGTCGAGGGGAAGGTTCGCGAATCCTCTATCGCGAAGCTTGGCGAAATCGTGGAACAGAACCCCGATGATGCTGTCGCAATCCTCCGGTCGTGGATTTATGAGGAGGCGCGCGCATGAGCATCCGCAATGAAGATCGCCATCACCCCTATCGTTTCCGGGTATTTCATGATGGTGAAGAACATGTGGGCATCACCCCGGTTCATCCGGCGTCATTTGTGGATGAGGCGACGAATGAAAGAGTGATTACAGAGCGTGTCGAGCGGGGAATTTCTGACGCACGCCAGCAGGCCTATAAAGAAGGTCGAGCTGCAGGCTTTCTTGAGGGACAAGAGGCGGTTCGTTCCGAACAGCGCGCGAAGGAAGTGGCCGCGCTGGAGCGGATTATCGGAGCTCTTGCCCATTCGGAGGCCACGCTGCGTGGTTCGATCTCGGAAATGGAACGGCAGATGCTGTCTGCCATGCGCGCGCTTGTGCGGCGGCTTGCACCTCGTCTCTTGGAGGCGGGCTTCTTTGACCGACTGGAAGAGCTGATGAATGAAGCCTTTGAGCGGATCGGCGACGGCGTTGCGGTAGAGCTTCGGCTCAATCCCATGGATGCCGCTATGGCAGGGGAAAAGCTCGTCACGCTTGCCGAAGAAAACGGGCACACGCTCGAAGTAATCGGCATTGCCCGCATTCCACAAGGAAGTTGTGATCTGCGGTGGGGCGATGGCGGCGTGCGCTTCGATGCGCGCGATCTCTTCGAAGAACTTTCGGCTGTGCTCGACCAGAGCGAGAATTTTCAACTGAAGGAGATGAGGAAATGACGGATCAGCACGATGAAATGGACATGGCAGTGTCCGGCGCGGCTGACGTCGCCGCAGAGGCATCGGTTTTGCCGGAAGGTACCGAAGCGCCTATCAAGACAGCCGCCACAGGCGCGCGAACGGCGCAGACCTTCGCAAACGCTCAGACGGAGCTTCAGAACCTTTCCCTCATCATGGGTGTTCCCGTGAAGATGCAGGTCGTTCTCGGCGCGGCTGTCATGCCGGTTGCCAATCTTCTCAAGCTCGGTTGCGGCGCCGTAGTGGAGCTTGACCGCAAGGTGGGTGAGCCCGTCGCCATCACCATCAACGAACGCGTAATAGCGCGAGGCGAGGTGGTGGTCGTGGATGATGACCGCTTCGGCGTGACGTTGACGGATATCGTCTCTGAGCCCATTCCGGGCATGGCGGCAGGCTTCTGAAGGCGGGGTTAGATTATGCCGACTGGCAAGAAGACAGTGGCCGCTCAGCAGAGAGACATTGAGGCGGGGCTTGCAGAGGCGCTGAATCGTCGCCCGGACTCTATGAAGAATGATGCTCTCTCCCGCTTGACGGGAGCAGCGGGCGTTTATGAACGCTTGCCGATGCTGGATGTGATTGCGGACCGTCTGGTGCGGCTGCTCACATCTGGCATGCGCCAGTTTACCTCGCGCACCGCCAAGATCTCGATTGAGCGCTACGCGGTGATGAAGTTTGGTGAGGCGCTTGGGACCTTTCCCGATCCCGGCCTTATCAGCGTCACAGCTGCGCGCAGTTGGGATGGAAAAGTGCTGATGGCCGCTGATGCCGAGATGATCTTCGCCCTGGTCGAAGTGCTCATGGGTGGTCGCCAGCAGCCAGTCAGCACAGAACCCCAACGCGCCTTCACGTCCATTGAACGCCGCCTTGCGCAGCGGACACTCAACGTCGTTGCGCAGAACCTCTCCACGGCATTCGATCCGATCGCGAAGGTGGATTTTGAGGGTGAAAGGATCGAGACAAACCCTGAGTTTGTGGTGATCTGCCGAGAGAATACGCCCACTGTCCTGCTCACGCTGCGCATAGCGTTTGAAAGGGTCGGTGGCCTTGTCAGCATCGCCATTCCCTATTCCACGCTGGAGTCGGTGCGCAAGGCGCTGCTCAAGATGTTTGTGAATGACAAATTCGGACGGGACCCTGTTTGGGAGCAGCATCTGAACACGGAAGTGCGGCGCACGGAGCTCGCCCTGACCGGCGTGCTGCATGAACGTATGATCCCGCTTGGTGACGTCGCCAACTGGAAGCCAGGCATGACGGTCATGCTGCCTGTTTCAGTTGGCAAGCCTTCGGCGCGGCTCATGTGCAATGGCGTTCCCCTCTTTGAGGGTGAAATGGGCCAGTCGAATGGCTCTCTTGCAGTGCGGATAGAAGAGCCGACCGACCAGAAGAAGGAGTTTTTCGATGCTATCGCTCGTGATTAACGGTGTGCTTCTGGGCGCGCTGGTTGTCTGTGCGGGATATATGTTTGTCGTCTCGCGGCGGTTGCAGGCGCTGCGGTCGGGGCAGGATGGCATTGCGCCTACGATTGCCCGCTTCGCTGATCTGACTGTCGAGATGTCGGGCACGCTGCAAATGTTGAAGGAAGATGCGGGGCAGGCCGCTCATGCGCTTGAGAACGCGATTTCACGCGCGAGCGCAAAGCAGAAAGACATTGAACGTGCGCTTCTCGATCTGAAGTTTGAACAGAAGGTTACAGAGCGCGCTCAGGCGGCGAAGCCTGTTTCATTGCAACAAGCCGTCATCGAAAAGCCGGTCGCGCCTGTTCGCGATATTCTGAGCCTCAATACCCCGACAGATGAACCTGCGGAACCGATCCGTGCGCCCGTCTGGGCGAAGGCGATGACGCGCGCCGCCGTGCACCATCGCGCTCGCGACGTGGATGCCGGGCACGGGCATGGCGCGGTTCTCAGCGAAGCACTCGCCACATTCTACGGGCAGCAGGCTGCGTCGCCGGAAGCGGGGGGCTGAGATGAGGGTCAGCGTCACTCTGATTGCTTTGACGGCGATCCTGCTTGCATTACCGGTTCATGTGGAACTGGTCGTGCAGCAGAGCAAGGCCGTTGCGAAGTCCGCTGCGGTGCCCGGTTTCGGTGATCATCCGCGACCCTGGGCGGAGAACCTCGCCGTCGCCGAGGAAGCTGTGCCCACTGTAGAGGTAGTGGCGTCGAAAGAAGAGAAAATTGCCGCTCCGAAGACGCCGACGACCTGTCCCATGACGGCGTCTGCATCTGAAGACAGGCTGGTACAGCTCAAGGCTGCGGAGCTGCGGGTCAATCAGCAGGTTGAGCAACTGACGGCGCTGAAGGCCGAGCTGGAGAAGCTGCTTGAGCAGCGCAAGGCAGCAGAGGATCAGGACATTCAACGCCTTGTTAATCTGTATCGTAATATGAAAGCAGTGGAGGCGGCTTCCATTCTCGCCGATCTCGACATGCCAATCGTGGTGTCGATTGTCATGACGATGAACGAACGCGATGCGGCGCCGATCCTTGCGCAAATGCCTAAGGCGGCGGCGCAACAGATCACGCGCGAGATCGCCCGCCAGCGAAGTCTGATGCATCTTGGTGGGAAACTCGGCTAAAGGCATATTCGTATGGCGCAGCACCATCGCAGACCCACTCTCACGCTCATCACCGGCAGCCGCGACAGTGGTGAAGCATCATCTTCCAGCCATTCCTATGACGGGCTGATCTGCGCCGGGCTGGAGCAAGTGCTTGGCGAGGCGATGGCAGACATATTTGATGTCGATCTTGCCCATTTTGTGGGCGAGTTGCGCAATGGCTATCGAGATGTACTGATCGATGTTGTCGAGGATGTGCTGAAAAGCACACCGGATTGCGGCCCCGTCACCTTTGAGGGAAAGGGCATGTTCGGCCTCGACTGGAATTCACCGCCTATGGTGCAGCTTGAGTTCACTTGGCGTGGCCCTTTCTACAACGTCATTTTCTACATGACGCGAGAGGGTAGCCGCCGCTTCTGCGCGCTGGAACGGATCGAACCGGAAGAAGGCTACGATATGGAGCGGGTGGTCGCCCATTTGCTGCGCGATTTGTGGCATCGCCTCGGCCAGGATGGGCCCGCAATTTTCTGATTACTATTCATCGAAACGACAAAAGAGAACGGGCCCGCTTGGGGCCCGTCTTTCTTTTTCTGGTCGTTCAGCCGACAGCGTGTTGCTGTTCGACTTCCTCGACGGTTTCCTCTGCTGCATCAGGCAAATTCACCTCTGCGGGGGCGTCAAGCTTGTAGCCGCGGCCATAGACTGTTTCGATGTAGCAGCCACCAGAAGTGTGCGTCGCGAGTTTCTTGCGCAGCTTGCAGATATAGACATCCACCACCTTGTCGAATGGCTGCGTGTCACGCATGCCGTAAACAGCATCATAGATCGTCTCCTTGGAGACGACGCGGCCAACGCGCAGGGCGAGCTGCGTGAAGATCGTGTGTTCGCGATGGCTGAGCTTGATGCGCTTTCCATCCACCTCAGGGTCGTGCCCGTCGAAATAGGCGGTTATTTCGCCGATCTGGATGCCGGTTGTCTGGTGGCCGAAAGTCCGGCGCGTGATGACGGCCATTCGCTCCAGCACTTCGGCGGCATTGACAGGCTTCACCATCACATCATCAGCGCCTGCATTCAGGAGTTGAATGGTGCTCTGGCTGCATCGGTGATCAATGAGAACGATGATGGGAACGGTGCAGCCACCAGCCCGCAAACGGCGAACAAGCTCTTCGGAGTTCTCCGTGGCACCGATGAGCGCTCCGAAGGAGTGGTTGAGCTCATAAGCCATTTCATCGTCAGGGCGTTCTGCGAAGTCTGATGGGAGATGGTGGATCTCGGTTCGCTCCTTGAGAAACAATCTCTCCAGCGCCGTGGCTACAATCTGGTCGGCCTCGATAAGGCTCACACTCGTTTTCTTGCGTTTCATCACATACCCGCTTGTTCGAGTTCTGGAACGTGCGAAGTGTCATGGGCATGCCCCAGCCCCTCTGCCGGGTGAACCAATCCTTGGTGCTTTCGGCAATGACGGTGCAATTAAGTGGAGTAATGGCTGAACAAAGGGTAAATTTTGAAGATGATACACGCAGTTTATGAGAAATACTTCTGCTTGGTTCAAAATATACCGTGATGTATTCTGTTTGTATAAAGTTGTATTCAAATTTCTATACAACTGTATTGTAATTCGCCGCACGAAATGCCTGATACTTACAACCGGCTTTAACCCGCTCTTTCTAAGGTTCGACAGAGTCGAATGGAGCCGGATTGATGAAGAACGTCACTACTCTCTTTCTCGCCATCGTGCTGGCGCTTGTCGCGCCGGGCAGCGTCATGGCTGAAAGCCGCATCAAGGACATTGTGCGGGTGGAGGGTGTCCGGAAAAATCTTCTCGTCGGATATGGTCTTGTGATCGGCCTCAATGGCACGGGTGATCAACTTCGCAATGTGCCTTTCACCGAGCAGACACTGGCGAGCATGCTGAAGCGGATGGGCGTCAATCTCTCGGATGATGATCTCAAGACGAAGAATGTCGCTGCGGTGATGGTGACGGCAGATCTGCCGCCCTTCGCGCGTCAGGGCACGTTGATGGATGTTTCCGTCGCGACGCTTGGGGATGCGAAGAGCCTTGCAGGTGGCATTCTCCTCGTCACGCCGCTGATGGCCGCAGACGGGCAGGTCTATTCGATCGCCCAGGGCGCGGTCGCCATTTCGGGCTTCGAAGCATCGGGTGCTGCGCAGAGCGTGACCAAAGGTGTGCCAACACGCGGGAGGATCGTGAATGGCGCGGTCGTGGAACGCGAGATACCTGACCAACTCAACCAGCTTGGCGTTGTCCGACTCAATCTTCGCAATCCGGATTTCACTACTGCCATTCGCATCGCGGATGTCATCAACCGCCACTTCGGAACGATCGCGGCTAATCCACTTGATCTCAACAATGTCGAGGTGCAGATCCTGCCGCGCTATGATCGACAGGTTGCGCGGCTTATCTCCGAGATTGAAAATCTGAGAGTGCGCCCGGCCACTCAGGCCAAAGTCGTCATCGATGAAAAGTCCGGCACCATCGTCATTGGTGCGGATGTTCGTATCAGCAAGGTTGCTATCACGCATGGAAGCCTGACGGTTAAGGTCACCGAGACGCCGCAGGTTTCGCAGCCCTCGCCCTTTGCGGAGCAGGGTGACACTGTGGTCGTGCCGCGTACGGAGATTGGTTTTGACGAAGGCGGCCCTGCTTCCTTCGAGATTGTCGATGGGTCAACCACGCTTGAAGCGCTGGTAACAGGACTCAACCGGCTGGGCATGACGCCGGGAGACATCATCGCGATCCTTCAGGCGATTAAGGCCAGCGGAGCGATGCAGGCCGAGATTGAGGTGATCTGATGACCATTCCTGTTTCAGCACTCGGGCCTTCTGCTTTCGATCTTGACCGGATCGTGAAATCACCGCGCGTGGATGTTTCGGCATCGCGCGCCGCACCACCGCCTGTGGAGCGCTTTGCGAACCGGGCGATACCACTTCCTGACAATTCGGGCGGTGCGTTGCCGGAGGCGGGAGGGCGAGCCTACGCACGGATCCAGTATGCACCTGCACCGACCATAGAAAGTGCCTCACCGCATCACGCGAGCGATCCGATGTGGAAGGCAGCGCAGGAGTTTGAGGCGGTCATGCTCGCCCAGATGTTCGATCATATGTTCAAGGGGCTGGAGACGAACACACTCTTTGGCGGTGGTCATGCGGAATCGATCTATCGAAGTTTTCTGATGCAGACCATTGGCGAGGCTGTGGCGAAGAGCGGTGGGGTTGGCATTGCCGAACTCATCCATCGCGATATGGCGCGCGCTTATGGTGCAGCAAATTCCGGCGAATGGGGGTAGA
>JBAYOU010000007.1:0-13453 GCA_041678065.1 Parvibaculum sp.
GAACCGATCGATACGTCGCAACAGGTGATCGTCGGGAACATGATCGTCGAGACAGAAGTCATAAAACAGCTGCGCCGGCGCCACCTGTGTTCCCATCATCGCTCTGCCCTCCGATCAGCACAGAACGATGGAATCACGCCCTCGGAGCCCGTTCAACCGCCGACTTAATCAACACAATCCGCCAGAAGCGGACGTCAGCCACTGGCGTCAAAAATCTCTACCTTCGATTAATTGGCCCCAATGATTGCCTGTACACGTATGCCGTGCCGAAGCAGCTGGGGCGTGCCCCCAATTCTCTGTCTTTCCGCTGCTATTTGCGCCGCGAAAAATCGATATATCGGGCCCGAGATCTATTTCGGCGTCGGGTAGCCACCGAAAGTAGCGCGCGGACAGCTTTTTTGGATGCATATCGCTCCTTAGGAACTGCGCATCGGTCCCCAAGTAACGCCGGAGTCGCCCGTCTGCTTTATCGAGTTGCCGACGACAAGACATTGCGTCATCGTCGACAATATTATGAAGTGTGCGGAATGAACAATTGGGGGGCACACAGACGTGAGATTTTTGTCATACAATCCTGGTCACGACGGTGCCGTCGCATTTCTTCAGGACTTCCGCCTAATATTTTCCATCGAAGCGGAGAAGGATTCCAACTACCGATATTCCGCGATTTCCGTTGATGAAGTTCTAGACGCCGTCGGCGAGCTCAGCGACATTCCTGATGTCATCTGTATGAGCGGCTGGTGGCCGCGAGATCATCACGAATTTCTACACGGGTCCCACAGGAATGGTGGGTACCGAGGTGTGTCGAATGCAAATGCTATCATGGAAACGGGGAGGCTTTTACGCGGTAGAACAGACTACTTCTCATCCTCCCATGAAAGGTCGCACATACTCTGTGCCTTCGGAATGTCGTCTCTTCCCCGAGGAACTGCCTGCTACGCACTAGTGTGGGAAGGGGAGATGGGTGCGTTCTACGAGATCGACCCCGATCTCAATATAACTCTGATTGCCGATGTGCTTAATCAACCCGGAAATCGGTACGGACTACTCTATGGCCTAGCTGATCCTACCTTCCCTAAAGACGGACCTTACCCCCGTGCTTCGGACGCGGGAAAGCTGATGGCCCTCGCGTCGTTCTCGGAACGAGCAAAGCCCACTGATGAAGAGAAGGAGTTGCTCCATTTCCTGCTAGATGGTCCTTATCGAAAGCTCAGCGACTACGATCGCCTCGCCGGGGCACCGCATATTAACGTGGGTCTCGACGACCCCGAATTCCGCAACTTTGCGGGGATTTACAGTGATGCGATCTTCGACATCTTTTTCCGATTTGCGAGGGCAAATCTGAAGAGCGGGCGACCACTGGTGATTGCGGGCGGATGCGGTCTGAATTGCGACTGGAACACCAAGTGGAGGGAGACAGGATTCTTCTCCGAGGTCTTCGTCCCTCCGGTTGCGAACGACTCTGGAGCCGCGATTGGTACAGCTATCGACGCGCAATTCCGCCATACCGGCAATCCCAAGATCGACTGGGACGTCTATTCGGGACTAGGTTTTCGCAAGGATGGCGTGATCGATTTTAGCAAATATGACGTGTACGAGAAGGACAACGACACGGTCGCCCACATGTTGGCGAATGACCTCATCATCGGCTGGGTGCAGGGTCGATACGAGATCGGCCCCCGCGCGTTGGGCAATAGGTCCATTCTAGCCTCCCCTTTTCACGACGAAACAAGAGTGCGTTTGAACGAGATAAAGCAGCGTGAACAATTCCGCCCGATCGCCCCGGTCTGTCTTCAGGATGAGGCGGAGAAGTGGTTTGGATGCGACCACGAGAGCCCGCATATGCTTTACACGTATCGCTCGACCACGAGAGACCTACGCGCAGTGACGCACGTGAATGGCACCGCTCGCCTTCAAACAGTCACCTCCCTGACGAACAAGGAGCTTTGCGACCTGCTTGCCGCGTTCAAGGCTCGCACCGGCTACGGAGTCCTGTGCAACACTTCTCTCAATTTCAAAGGTAAGGGATGCATCAACAACATGACCGATCTCAATGCTTATGCTCAAGAGCGCGGCCTTGATGGTTTCGTGGTCGACGGGCAAGCTTACCTCCTCAGGGATTCTCCGCGTTACCAGGCGTATTTGGATATGGCGGGGCCCAAGCGCAGGCCGGAAGCCGGTTTAGCATAGGGCGTCGAGCTACCCGGCACGGACATATGATTGGCGCTGGAAGCCCTCAGCGCTCGAATCGGTTGCTTCGGAGACTATAATAAACATGGATTCATATCCGCTCGGCTTCGAAGAATGCGAAGACCTCAGATCCACCTTCATCCGCGACATTACTTTGCAACAACTTGCAAACTCGACGGAAACAGCTGAGCGTTGCTGTCTGGAATTAGCCGTGATTCCAAGGAAGCTCGTCAGATACTGGCACGATCCGTCGGACATACCAGGGGACGTCCGCACCTGCCTTGAGAGCTGGGATTGCCTCGCTGACGAGGGTTTTGAGTTTCACATGTTCGACGACGCTAGTGCGGCAGCGTACATCGCGGGCGCCTTTGGATTACGAGAGTGCCGGGCGTTCGCGCGATGCAGTCACCCGGCGATGCGATGCGACTATCTGCGCATGTGTTTCGTGCTCGCCGAAGGCGGCTTCTATGTCGACGCGGACGACGTGCTGCTCGGGGAAGGATGGAGGCACATTTTCCGGAACGGAACGCTTAAGGTGCAGCCGATGTGTTACGACATCACGGCTTGCGGGATGATGCGCGCGGCCGATATTTGGCGCTCAGATCTGTCGAGCAATGGCCGCGTTTTCTATGTCAACAACGACCCTATCGCCGCCCCCGCCGATCACCCGGTCCTGCGGCGCGCGCTCACCCGCGCGACCGAAAAGCTATTGGGTGAAGACCCCTTTCCCGATATCCAGTCTACGACCGGCCCGGGCAACCTTACTGCGGCCTTGGCCGCACATGCACGGCACTTGCAGATAGAAGGCCTTCCATTCGACTTCGAGTTACTACGTGACTGGGAATCTATCGCGGAGATGCGCTGGAACCTCTCCTACCGCGCTGATTTCCGCAATTGGCGCAACGTCTACGGCTGCTGAAATGATGCGCCGCGAGCCCGCGCAATGAATCTCCAGGAAACTTTCGGTTGGCTACGGAAGCTCGCCTTCCGCGCGTCGCGCGTCATCCTAGGCATTTTTGATGGTGGTCGCATCTCGGCGTTCGGTAATGGCCGGGGAAAGATAGGGATGATTCTGATCGTCAACCTGGACCGGCAGCCACAGCGGATACGACGGACGCTACGCGAGCTGAGCCGATTCGAGACCTCCGACGGTGCTTCGCTGGCCTCACTAGCGCGACGGCTGGCGGCGGTGGATGCTCGCGACGGACGTGCCGTGGCGGCGACAAATGATGTGGATCCCACCTACCTTTTGGCCGATCAGCTCTATGTCCAACCGGACGCGAGGCTGGAGGAGTGCTTTGGCCCCGAAGAGCCGATCAGAATGACGCGGCAAGAGGTGGCCGTCGCCAAGTCGCACATCGAAGCATGGAAGGCCATCGCCTTGGCCCCGTGCGATCATGTTCTAGTACTTGAAGACGACATCTGGTTCAGGCCAGGGGCCGCCAAAGCGATTGATCATGGATGGCGGGCTGCGACCATGCGCTGTGCGGACAACGGAGGCCCGCACCTCCTCTATCTCTCCTACGCGGAGGCCGATGGGGCACTCGCGCGTGTCGACCCTTGCGTCGACCTGTTTCGACCAACGCGCGGACTTTGGTTTCTGTCAGGCTACATTTTATCTCGTCAAGGTGCGGAGATACTTCTACGAGCCATGCCCGTCGTCGGTCCCGTCGACATGTGGATGAACTATCGCTTCAAAGAACTTGACGCGCTTGCGCTTTCATCGTCGGCGATCTTGCAACGTCCGGATGGAGGCTCAGACAACTGCTATTCTATCCTACCGTATCTTGCGCGAGCGGGTATCGTCGATGCGAACGCCGTTAATGTGCCGCGCAGGGTATCCGCTGGTCCGGTTTTGGCGTGGACTGCTGGTGGCGACCGAGACAGTTTGGCCATGGCATTGTCGATGCTTGGTCTCCGCGTGCGAGCGTTCGACGGTGACGAAGAGGCCATTGAGGAGGACGGCCTACTATCTCTCCTTGAGACTTTCGATGCTCTCGTGGACATCCCGCTCTCGCCGGAAGCGCAATTCGCGGCGATTGCGAAGACTGGCGCCAGGTTCGTGCTCGAAGCCGACGCCTGCTGCCGGATCAAGTATGATCGGCTGCCGGCCGCCAGAACCGCGATCCTGCCGAACGATAAGCCCTGCGATACGTCGTGGCGACCGCTTTGTGCGCTTCTAGGTCTCGCACCGCCTGTAGAGCCATTTCCTCTTGGTTCTCCGCGCGAGTGGCGGGTCTTTCGTGATGATCGTGTGACACCCGCGCACCTAAACGGCAGCGTATCGCAAAGGGCCCGTGTGATGGACGATTCACCTTGGGCTTTAGTTCCAGAAGGCGGCTGGCCCTCGCAGCCGTGTCCAGACCGAGCAACACAGTCTGCGAGTACGTGCATCGTCCGCGCGACGATGACGACCGCATCACTGCTACTCCCTGGACGGGTCGAGACATTTCCTGGAAATCTGGCCGCGTTCGCTCAGGAGGGAATGGTGTGCGACTCGGACGGCGCGCACCTTGTCATTGATAAGATTGCGACCGGAAACAGACCGTATCGCTCTGGTGCCTTTGCTTCCGCACGCTCTTTTGGGCACGGTCGTTTCCAAGCCGAAATTAAGGCTGCTCGCGGTTCTGGCCTCGTTACTGGCTTCTTCCTTCACCGGACCGCGCCTCGGCAGGAGATCGACGTCGAGCTAACCGGCGATAGTCCGCACCAAATGCTGGTCAACGTCTACTTCAATCCTGGGGATGACGGAGCGACTGCTGCGTTCGGTTATCGGGGTTCGCCTTGCCGCATCGAGCTAGGGTTCGACGCAACGGAAGGTTTTCATCTCTATGCAATCGACTGGCGACCGGGGTGCATTTCTTGGTCCGTAGACGGTAGAGTGGTTCACGAACGGGTCGGGTGGGATCCTACCCCAATTCCGCATCTTCCCATGCGTCTGCACGGCAATCTTTGGTCTCCTCGCTCGGTAGAAATTGCCGGACGCATCGATAGAAGTGCATTGCCATCGACGGCGACCTTCAGAAACATATCAATTTGGACTTGAAAGGAATGCTTTGGAATTGCTTGCAGTGCGACGCCGCACGACTGCGTTGCGCCAGAAGCTGACGTACCCCGGATGGAAAGTGATTCAGCCCTCTGATTTTACTAGGCGGTTTCGCCGGGAAGAGTTGACGTGCAGATGCGACCAGCATGAAAATGTTTCTGTAACGAGATGAAACAATCAGAGCGGTGGGTTAGTGTCTGGTATAGACGATCCGAACGATTTTGCGGCGGGCGCATTCCATTCGGCGTTTTCGTCTGGCGACATGCGGCCCCATTCGTCGGCTAGAGTTCTGCGCTTGGGGGATGAGAATGCAGATAGTGCGGGCCAGAATTGAGAACTTTCGTCTTTTGCGGGACGTCGAAGTTGGGTTCGAGCAACGTACAACGCTCATCGTCGGGCGGAACAACAGCGGGAAGACTTCGATCGCGGAGCTGTTCCGGCGGCTCCTATCCGGCGGTAGTCTGGCGTTCCGGCTCGAGGACTTCTCTCTCGGGTGCCACGAGAGCTTTTGGCAGGCGCTGCAGGCTTATCGCGCCGACCCGCAGGCCGCCGATGTTCTAGATCAGCTGCCGTCGATCCGCTTGGTTCTCGATATCGGATACGACACGGATGCGCCGGATCTGGGACCGCTGGGCAACTGCATCATCGACCTAAACGACGACTGTCACGAGGCCCGCCTGGAGTTTCGTTTCGGCCCGAAGGCGACGGCGCCCGAGGCTTTCTTCGCCGACCACCTGATACCGCTCGATGAAGCCGCAGACGACCGCTCCCGCTTCTTTCGGAACCTAAGCCAACGGCTCCCGTCCGCCTATGCAGGGACGCTTGAGGCCGTCGATCCCAACGACGCCACCAACCGCAAGTTGCTCGAGAGCAAGTTGCTCCCGACGCTGATCGGAGGTGGCTTCATCAACGCGCAGCGTGGTCTCGACGACGACACCATCCGCGAACGCGACGTCCTCGGCAAAGTTGTCGAGGTGCTGTTTCAGTCGGCTTTGACGGACGACATCAACCCGGAGAGGCGGACGACCGCGGAGCAACTTAAGGACGTGGTGGAGGCCATTCAGGGCGACGTTCACAGCAGCTTCAATTCTGGGCTGACCTCGTTGCTGCCCACGTTCGATTTGTTTGGATACCCCGGTCTTTCAGATCCTGGGCTCGTGACCGAGACGAGCTTCGACGTGAACAAGCTCCTCAAGGACCACACGAGGGTTAGGTATCGGGGCGTCAATGGCATGACTTTGCCTGAGACCTACAACGGGCTGGGGACGAGGAACCTCGTCTATATGCTCCTTCAGCTGCTGCGCTTCTTCCGGGAGTATCAGGCGACACCGACATCCGCCGGCATCCACCTCATCTTCATAGAGGAGCCTGAGGCACACCTTCATCCACAGATGCAGGAGGTCTTCATCCGGCAGCTCGAGCGTGTCGCGGCCGCGTTCGTGGCGCAGCTGAACGCTGATCGGCCGTGGCCGGTGCAGTTCGTTGTGACGACACATTCCCCACACATGGCGAACGAGGCGCGGTTCGAGAGCCTCCGCTACTTCCTTTCCATTCCCGACGGCGAGGGCATGCGCAGTTCGGTCGTGAAGGATCTGCGTCGGGGCATGGCGGGCGCCGAGCCTGCGGTGCGCGAATTCCTTCACCAGTATCTCACACTCTCACGCTGTGACCTGTTTTTCGCCGACAAGGCGATCCTGATTGAGGGAACGTCAGAGCGGCTCCTGCTTCCTTCCATGATCCGCAAGACTGATGAGGCGGCGGCCGGGCAGCCGCAGCTCAGCAGCCAATACCTGACCGTGATGGAGGTCGGCGGTGCGTACGCGCACCGGTTCTACGACCTTCTCAACTTCCTCGAGTTGCGCACGCTTATAATTACCGACATCGACTCTGTGGCTCTCAATGCCAGTAACAAGCGCGTGGCGGTCCCCGTGGCGCAAGGGACTTTCACCAGCAACGCGTGCATCAAGGAGTGGTTCTCGCCCGAAGTCTCCCCGGCGCAGCTTCTAGCAAAGACGGCGGAGGAGAAGATTCGCGCCAGCAGGCGCCTTGCCTATCAAATACCTGAGGAGGATGGCGGCCCTTCCGCCCGGAGCTTCGAGGACGCGTTCATCCTCGCCAACCCGGAGCTGTTCGAACTTGGCGAGGGCGATCGAGCGGATCTCGCCTATGAGCATGCGGCCGAACAGAAGAAGTCTAGCTTCGCCCTAGAGCACGCGATCGAGAGCACAGCTTGGAGGACACCCAGATACATCGCCGAAGGGCTGCGGTGGCTCGCCGAAGGAAATCCCGCTCCGGTTCTACCGCCCGAGGCGGTGGCAGAGGAGCTGGTCGCCGAGGTAATTGGGGTAGAGGTTGCCGATGACGGACAGTCCGCTCATGGCTGATGGGGAGAGCGCAGCCGACGCTGCCGGCCGCGTTGCGCTGGAGCGCGTCTTCACTTGCTTGGACGATGGTCGCAGCTTCCGTCTCGAGGCGGGCGCCGGTGCGGGCAAGACCTACTCGCTGGAGAAGGTACTCCGCAGGCTTCTCGCCCTGCGCGGGACCGAGCTCCTGCGTAATCGGCAGCAGATCGGCTGCATTACTTTCACGAATGTCGCGAAGGACGAGATCACGTCCCGAGTTCAGGCGCATCCCGCGGTGCGACCAGACACGATCCACGGCTTCTGTTGGTCCCTGCTGCAGGACTTCCAGCCAGATATCCGTTCGTTGGTGCCAAAGCTCGAGGGCTGGACCGATCGGCTCGCCGAGGCGGATGTCGCCGATATCGGTGTCCGTACCGTCCAATATGAACTCGGCTATCCCCGTGTGACCGAAACGGAAGTGTCGTTGCGGCACGAAGACGTGCTCACGCTTATGACCGCGCTCCTCGCACGGCCCAAATTCCGGGCCGTGATGACCGCGCGCTATCCGATTCTGCTAATAGATGAGTATCAGGACACCGACGCCGGCTTCGTGCACGCCTTGAAGCAGTACTTCCTCGACACAGGCACCGGCCCTATCGTGGGCCTCTTCGGCGATCACTGGCAGAAGATCTACGGCGAGGGATGCGGGGCGGTCGAGCACGCGGCGCTTGAGGTCATCGACAAGAACGCCAACTTCCGCTCGGCCGGGCCTATCGTCTCGATGCTTAATCGCATGAGGCCTGCGCTTCCACAGATTCCCAGCGACGCCGATGTGCCCGGCGAGGCGCGACTCTTCCATACCAACGCTTGGCCGGGGCAGCGCCGCACGGGCCAAGGAGGTGGGCACTGGACCGGAGATACGAGCGCCGAGGCGGCCCGCGCCTACTTCGACCTTCTAAAGGCGAGGCTCATCAGCGAAGGCTGGGATTTCTCAGTCGAGCGGACGAAGATCCTGATGCTCAGCCACAGCGTCCTTGCACGGGAACAAGGCTATTCCACGATCCAGCAAATCTACGGTCAGTTCAACGACGCGTGGCTGAAGAAGGAGGATCCACACATCAAGTTCCTTGCGGATCACCTGGAGCCCGCGTGCGCCGCCTTCCGAGCGCAACGTTACGGCGAGATGTTCGGATGTCTCGACGCCGGTCGGCCCAGCATCCGCCGTCATCTGGACAAGGCGGCTTGGTCCCAGTCGTTCCAGGAGCTCATCGAGCTTAGGCAGACGGGGACGATTGGGCAGGTAATTGACTTCATGAGGGCGCAGGTGCACATGCGCGTTCCTCAGGCGGTCGTCGACCGCGAGGATCGACTTGCCGCGGTGGGAGCGGATCCGGTTGAAGGTGAGCCGCGTCGGGTGACCCAGTTGCGAAAGCTCCGCGAGGTGCCCTACTTGGAACTCATTGCCCTGGACGCCTTCATCGACGGCCACACGCCGTTCGCGACGAAGCATGGCGTCAAGGGTGCCGAATTCGAGAACGTCCTCGTCATCGTCGGCCGCGGTTGGAACAAGTACAACTTTGCCCAGATGCTGGAATGGATAGATCCCGGCCCTCCCGAAGACAAGGCCGCCTTCTTCGAAAGCAATCGCAACCTGTTTTACGTTGCATGTTCGCGCCCGAAGAGGAGGCTGGCTCTCCTGTTCACGCAAGTGCTCAGCACGGCAGCGCTAACGAAAGTCGGTGAGCTTTTTGGTGAGGAGAACGTAATCGCCTTGCCGGCTGATCCGAGCGCAGCCTGACTAGCTTCGTGCGACCATCAACCGTCCAATCGGGCCCGATCCGTTCGCGGTCTGGTAAGGAGTGAATTGCTCCCACATTCACCCTATTGATAACGTGGGATCCGAAAGCGAGGCGCCTACTCGGTCGCAAGATCGAATGACTGGTTTTGGTGCAAAGCAGACCTATTTGTCCTGTACGCCACGTAAGCCATCCTTCGGTTGATTTGCTTCCGGGTTTGAACGCTGCATCCGAGACGGCGTCACGATTTATCTTTCTGTGTTTCCTCGAAAGTGTCTTCTTGCTCGCCGCATAGTGCACTCGTGATCGCCCCCAGAAAGAAAGTTGCGGCTTCGGTGCCGACATCAATCCTCGCGGCCAATTCACCGCAGAACCTCCGAACGGTCTCCGTTACCTTCACGGCCTGTGGATCGGGATTTCCAAGGCTCCAGCCGATGAGGTCCAGCAGTTCAGGTTGGCTTTGGACTTCCTCGCGCAGTTTCGCCGCAATTCTCAATACACGCTCTAAAACAACTTTGTCTTTGTGATCTGCCTGAACCTCAAAGTCCAGAAGTTGAAGGCGGGAGCGGATCGCGTCGTCGACCAGTGCTTCCACGGAACCGAAATGCTTGTAAATAAGTGCTTTCGATACTCCTGCATGCCTCGCGATGTCGGAAGGACTGAGAGGATTGGCACGGCTCTCCGTCATGGCGGCAAATACCGCACTCCTCAGACGCTCTTCCCTTTCTTCGCGGTTCCATTTGCGAACGCGAGGGCGCGGTTCTGGTACGTAGAGCGCGTTCCGTCGGGGCATGACTTCACAATCCGAAAATGGAAAAACGTATTGTGAGAGATGTCGGCAATTTGGGGAAGGGCGGTCTCAGGAACCGGGCAATGACTTGCGCAGCTATGCTGATACCAGTCGGCTCGCCTGGTAAATGAGTCAGGCTGAACCCGTGAAACAATTCCGTAGACGCTGTTTCAAAGTGCCGTTTGTTCCAATTCCACGAAGGTTGAAACGCCCACGATGTGTGCACTCTGGAAACGCTCTGACGCTCGACGGCAAACGACAACTTTATCCCACCGCAAGCGACTGCAGGTTTTTCCCTTAGTTTTCAGATGCTTGGCGTACCGTCAGCGAACCTGAACGCCATCCACAGATTTGACTTGCTCTAAACTTGAATCATTTCAGCTTGGATTTGAGTCACTTTGAAGTTGTCGCCACAAAATGTTGGTGGGCCCGGCAGGACTCGAACCTGCGACCAAACCGTTATGAGCGGTCCGCTCTAACCAACTGAGCTACAGGCCCCCAACTTGCGCGCGGGCGAAATGCGCCCGGTCCCCGCCATATAGCAGGAGATGAGCGACTGTCACAGCCTGGATTCGTGTTTCATCCCGCCCCAATTTTGCCCCGTTCCAGCCCGAAGCTCGCGGCAATTCATTCAGACGTGGTTCAGCGCGGAAGGTTGATAAGTGCTGGGAAAGCCGAGCCGCTCCGCCACAAAGGATATAGAGAAATGCCGCAGACTCTTTCCCGCCCTTTCTTTTCCTTTCACGCCTTTGCCCTTCCGGCCATTGCGCTCGCCGCCGGGCTGATGCTTGCCCCCGCCGCCCATGCAACAGATGACGCGCCGCGCACCATCACCATCACCGGTGAGGGCGAAGTCACCGCTGTTCCGGACATCGCCTATATCGACACTGGCGTCGTAACCGAAGGCAAAACGGCTGCTGAAGCGCTGGCCACAAACACCAAAGCGATGAATGAGGTGTTCAAAGGGCTTGAAGAAGCCGGCATCGAGAAACGGGACATGCAGACATCGCAATTCTCCGTCTATCCCGTTTATGAGCAGGTGAAGAATGATGATGGCCGCCCCCACACGCCCACGATTGGCGGCTACCGTGTGCAAAACCAGCTCACCGTGAAGGTGCGCGATCTCGACAATGCGGGCGCGATCCTCGACCGCGTGGTGACGCTCGGCTCGAACCAGCTTTCCGGCATTCGCTTTGAAATCGCTGATCCAAAGCCCCTGATGAACGAGGCCCGCAAGGCCGCGGTTAAGGATGCGCTGGATCGCGCCAAGCTCTATGCAGGCGCGGCGGGCGTCTCGGTTGGCGAAATCCTCTCCATCTCGGAGAACGGCTATTCCATGCCCCGCCCCTATTACGCAAAGGACATGATGGTGATGCGGGCCGAATCCGCCCCGGTGCCGATGGCAGCGGGCGAGCAGACAGTCTCTGCGAATGTGACACTCGTCATACGGATCAACTGACCTCACTGACAAGCTCGGCCGAAAGAGGACTTCGACCGGCACTCGCCCCTTGCGCGGCTCCCCCACGCGCTTGAGACCGGCAAATTTGGGCAAGGGCGGCGCATGATTATGGCGTCGCCCTTTTTCTTCCCCAAAAAAAATGAGAAATAATTATTGAAACGAGATAAAAATCTCATTAAAGGTCTCTCACTGGCGCTGATGCCGGGCTCTTTCGGAGAGCAACATGCCGCTGACACCAGCCGAGATGGACAAGAAGATCGACGAGCACTTCGCTTTTGAGGCGCGCGACGATGTGGAGGGCGTGCTGGGGACGCTCGCGCCGGATGTCGTTCATGACGTGGTCGGCTGGCCCACCGGGATCGTCCATGGAAGGGAGGCCGCCCGCCCGTTCTACGAAACGCTTTTCGCTGACCTCGCAGGCGGCGAGGTCACCCCTATCCGCCGCTACCACGGGGCAGATTTTCTGGTGGACGAGTCGCTCTGGCGCGGCACGGCGCCAGGCCACCCCTTTGGCATTGAAGGTCGTGGCCGCCCGCTGGAGTTCCGCCTGCTTCATGTGATCGAGTTCGGGCCGCAGGGCGACATTACGCGTGAGAACGTCTGGGTGGACCTCGCGGCAATAATCCGGCAACTCCCGGTCGCGGAAGATGTAGCAGCATGAAGGCAAAGGGCGTCCGGACCAATCAGAAGCGACGCACCCGCAAGGATTTGCTTCAGGCTGCAGCCCGGTTGATGAAGGAGGGGCGAACGCCAAGCCTTGAGGAAATCGCGGCGGAAGCACTCGTCTCCCGCGCCACCGCCTATCGCTATTTCCCGAATGTGGAAGCACTGCTCATTGAAGCGCCGCTCGATCTCGCCCTGCCGGATGAGGAAGCGATGTTTCGCGGCGCTTCAGTCGCGGACCCCGTCGCACGCATGGAGCGTGTGGACAAGGTGTTCCATGAGATGATCCTTGAGAACGAGACCGCACTTCGTCTCATGATCGCCAAAACGATGGAACGGCGCGCAGCGGGGGATGATGATCTCCCCACACGGCAAAACCGCCGTACACCGATGATCGAAGCGGCACTTTCCCCCGCAAGGACAGAATTTGACCCCGCGTCGCTCGACCGCTTGCAAAAAGCGCTCGCTTTGCTCATCGGCACGGAATCCATGATCGTCTTCAAGGATGTGCTGCAACTGAGCGACAAGGAAGCCCGCGAAGTGAAACGCTGGGCCATCCGCGCATTGATTTCTGCAGCGCGAAAATGAAGGAAAACCATATGTTTTCGGGGTTTTCGACCGCACCCTTGTAATCCCGTGAAGGCACCCCATATAGAACTCATCGGGGTTGTTCCAGCGCGCCACGCGCAGCAGGAATAGCCGCCCGGCAGAGCCGGGTCTGACATAAGCCGATAATTCATTTCAGCGGTCGACCACGGATGTAATGGCGGTGCGGTTGGAATGTTTGGGATAAGGCCGGGGAAGCCCGGCCTTTTTTCATGCCCATCGTTCTCAAACGCGCAATTGCGGCCGCATCACTCTGCGAAAGGAGTCGATGTTATGTCTTCCAGTTACCTGGCGACGATCAAGGCGACGCCCCCTCCTACTCGTATAAGCAAAGCGGATATCACCACCGAAATTGCAAACGGGATAATCAAGCAGCAGGCCAAAGCCCGCGCCGAAAAAACCGCAAGGCTGAGAGCGCTACGCCTCGCAAAGGAAGCAGCCGAAGCAAAGGCAGCCGCGAAGGCCGAAGCGAAGAAGAAGTAGATGACGCTTCGCGGGATAGTGAAGCACAATGAAAAAGCCCGGATCAGGTGATCCGGGCTTTTCTGTTTCACAGCAGCA
>JBAYOU010000008.1:0-13398 GCA_041678065.1 Parvibaculum sp.
CGCGGGCATGGACCGTATCCTCGGCGCGGCCGAAAAGCTCGGCATTGAAGGCCCGCTACCACGCAATCTTTCCATAGCGCTTGGCAGCGCAGAAGTATCGCTTCTTGAACTCGCCTCCGCCTATTCCGTTTTCAGCAATGCCGGCAAGCGCAGCGCGCCTTATGCGATCCAGCGCATCGAGGCGGAGAATGGTGACATCCTCTATACCCATGAAAGCGTGCCCACGCAGGTCATCACCACAGAGCAGGCGCGCGACATGACCTATATGCTTCATCAGGTCATCATAGGGGGCACGGGCCGCGCGGCGGCACCCTCCGGGCGGCTTGCGGCTGGCAAGACGGGTACCAGCCAGGATAATCGCGACGCCTGGTTTGTCGGCTATACCGGGCATCAGACGGTTGGCGTCTGGTTCGGCAATGACGACAACTCCCCGACGCAAGGCGCATCAGGCGGGAACTTCGCGGCCATTGCCTGGCGGAACTATATAAATGCGTCCGAGAGCGGCATGCCACCCGCCCCGCTGCCGGGCGCCGTGCGTTACCGGGACGCGCCCATTGTGGCAGCCACTACACCCCGAAGCGGCTTTTTTGCCGAACTCGCCAATCTTTTCGGGGCTGCCCCAAAGCTTGAGCGGAAGAAGCAGGAAGGGTCGGCACCCAATTTCCGCGTTGGCGGTCGCTGATCCGCAGAGGCATTTGCACCCCGCGCGCTGATAGGCCATACAGACGGCCTGAAGCAACGGGTTTTCCAGAAATTGGCCGCTCCCCTTCTCGCCCTTCGTGACATCCGCACCGTATTCGCCGATCAGGTTTTGATTGGCGGGGCGAGCTTTGCGCTCGCGCAGGGCGACAGGCTTTGCCTTGTCGGGCGGAATGGCAGCGGCAAATCCACGCTGCTCCGAATTGCGGCGGGCCTTGTCGATGCTGATGGCGGCGAGATTTTCCGGCAGCCCGGCACACGCATCGCCTATCTCGAACAGGTGCCCGACTTTGGCGGTGCAAAAACCGTCATCGATTATGCGACGTCCGGCGGCGCGGAAGCCTACATGGCCGCCGCAGCGCTGGATGAGTTGAAGCTTTCACCCACTGCCGATCCGTCGAAACTCTCCGGTGGTGAGGGCCGCAAGGCGGCGCTGGCGCGGGTGCTCGCGGAAGAGCCCGATATCCTTCTTCTCGATGAACCGACCAACCATCTCGATCTTCCTTCCATCGAATGGCTGGAAGACCGGCTCTCGCAATTCCGTGGTGCCTTCATTCTCATCAGCCATGACCGCGCCTTCCTGCGGCGTCTTGCGGCGGGCTGTCTCTGGCTCGACCGGGGTATCATCCGCCGTCTCGACAAGGGCTTCGGCGCCTTTGAGGAATGGTCGGAACAAATTCTCGCCGAGGAAGAAGTCACGCAACGCAAGCTCGACAAGCTGATCGAGCAGGAGACGCAATGGTCGCGCGAGGGGATTTCCGCACGGCGCACCCGCAATCAGGGTCGCCTGCGCCGCCTTCATGCACTGCGAACAGAACGCGCAAGCCATGTCCAACAGACAGGCCGTGTGGAACTTGCCGCCGAAAGCGGGCCGTCCTCCGGCGCACTCGTCATAGAGGCGAAAAACATCACCAAGGTCTGGCCGCAGCCTGATGGCAGCGAGCGCGTGGCGGTGCGGGATTTTTCGACCCGCATCATGCGCGGCGACAAGATCGGCCTGATCGGCCCGAACGGCGCCGGCAAGACGACGCTTCTAAAAATCCTCACCGGCGCGCTTGAGCCGGATAGCGGCACGGTGCGGCTCGGCACTAATCTCACTTCCGTCTATATCGACCAGTCACGCGCCTCGCTCAACCCGGAAGCGACCCTTTGGGATACGCTGTGCGAAGGGGGCGGCGATCAGGTGATGGTTCGGGGAAAGCCGCGCCATGTCGTTTCTTATTTGCGGGACTTCCTGTTTCGCGAGTCACAGGCGCGCCAGCCCGTAAAGGCTTTATCGGGCGGCGAACAATGCCGCCTGCTTCTTGCCCGCGCGCTGGCGAAGCCCTCGAACCTTCTCATCCTCGACGAGCCGACAAACGATCTCGATATGGAGACGCTCGACCTGTTGCAGGAAATGCTCTCCGACTATGAGGGCACGGTGCTGCTGGTCAGCCATGACCGCGACTTCCTCGACCGCGTTGTCACTTCTGTCATCACGCTCGATGGAGAGGGCCGCGCGGAGGAATATCCGGGCGGCTATTCGGACTATCTGCGTCAGAGAAAAGAACGCGCCGCCCCTGCTGCCAAACAGGCTCAGCAGCCTGCGGCACCAAAAGCCGAGCGGTCAAAGACACAAGCGAAGCTTAGCTACAAGGATGCCCGCGCTCTTGAAGAATTGCAGGCGCGCATGCCGCAGCTTGAAAGTGAAATCTCAGCGGCGGAAGAGCACCTCGCCGATCCCGACTTCTATACGCGCGACCCCGACGGGTTCCACAAGGCGAGTGAAAAGCTGGAAAAGCTCAGAGCCGAACTTTCCGAAACAGAAGAGCGCTGGCTCGAGCTTGAAATGAAGCGCGAAGAGCTGGCGGGCGGATAGGTTCGCTATCCCCTCCCGATTAACCAAGCAGCGAATATCCCTTTGACCTTTTCCCAAGGGCGGGATTGGATGATTCTCGTACTGATTCGCGCGCGGGGGCGCTGCGTAATCGGTATGGTTCTAGAAGCCTGGCTCCAGAACGGAGCCGTCGGGGGGAGAATTCGTGAAGCTGGCCCTGAAGCTTGCTGCGGCATTTACCGTGGCGCTCGTACTCGGTGCGGGTTCGGCCATTCTGCTCATCCGCAGCGGCGGCCTTGGCGGCGATGTTGCCGTTGGCCCCTGGGAAACAGACCTCACCATTGGCAGCGTTCAGGCTGACCCCTATACGCGCGCGCGTGTCGCGGTTGCGGGTCTGCTCGCGCTCAACCGAAACGAAACGATCTATTTCACCGCTGGCCGCGATGATGAGGGTGACAGGCTCCGCATCTCGTGCAGCTACAAAGTCATCGGCTCCGATCCACCTGCGCGCTGGTGGAGCATCACGCTTTATGGCGAGGACCACTACCTCGTTCCCAATCCGCAGAACCGTTATTCGGTCGGCGGCGAAACCGTGCAGCGGAACGAAGATGGCAGTTTCGTCATCAGTGTCGGTCCCGAAGAGAGCAACATGAACTGGATTCCCACCGGTGATGGTCAAAATGGGGACACATTCACCCTCACACTCCGACTCTATAACCCTGGCGAGAAGGCAGCGCGTGATCCCGGCGGGATCAGCTTGCCGCAAATTGCCAAGGAGGCATGCGCGTCATGAAAACCTGGCCTTTGTGGATTGCGGGCGTGATCGCCGTTGCTGCGGTGTTTCATATCCTCACCGTGCTCGCCTTTCCTTATGGCGTGATGAACCGGGCGATTGCCGGCATCGCCGTGCAGGCCGGGGGCGTCAACAAGGTGGTCTATCCCGACCTCCCCACCGCCGAAGCGCGGGGCATTGTGCGCCCGAGTCCGGACCTGCTTTATGCCGCTTGCGTTTATGACGTGTCGGACAGGCCGGTGAAGCTTTCATCGCCCGTGCCGGATACCTATTGGTCGCTTTCGACCTTCGCTGCCAATACCGACAATTTCTTTGTGGTGAATGACAGGGAAGTTCGGAGCAAGCGAATCGAGATTATTCTCGCTGCGAATGAAGATGCCGTGTCGGAACCCGGTGTGCCGCTGATCGTTGCGCCAAGCGAAAGAGGCATCGTGCTCTTCCGCTCTCTCGTTCCCTCGAACGAGGCAGTGGCTGAGATCGACACACTTCGCAAACAAGCAAATTGCGAACCGCTTTGAGATACGGAAAGCTGTAACGCATAGTAGCCCTCCCCTTCCGTCGCTGATACGATTTCGCCGTCTGAGAGAGATCGTGACCTGCCCGGGGGAAAATCCATGAACCGCACTTTCATTCTCGGCTGCATCGCCGCCGCCGTGGCTGTTGCCGTGGCGATTGTTCTGGTGTTGCAACCGGGTGGCAGCAAATCCGGCGATCTGCGCAGCGTGACCTTTGCAACGGACTGGAAGGCGCAGGCCGAACATGGCGGCTTCTATCAGGCGCTTGCCAATGGCTATTACGAGGAAGCGGGCCTCGATGTGAAAATCCTGCAAGGTGGGCCAAGCGTGAACGTGCCACAGCTTCTTGCCGCGCATACGGTCGAGTTTGGTCTTGGCTCTAATAATTTCATTCCACTCAATATTGCGGCCGCAGAAGCAGGTGCGAAAGCTGTGATGGCGGCCTTTCAGAAAGACCCACAGGTCTTCATCACCCATCCGCGCGATGATGTGAAATCTGTGGCCGACATGAAGGGCAAGCCAATAATGGTTGCGGATGCAACGGTGAGCGCCTTCTGGCTCTGGCTCAAATCGAAATATGGTTTTGATGACAGTCAGATTCGCAAATACACATTCAACCTCGCCCCCTTCCTCACCGATCAAAAAGCCATTCAGCAGGGCTATCTTTCATCCGAGCCTTACATGATCCGCCAGCAGGGCATTGAACCGCAGGTCTTTCTTCTGGCGGACTATGGATATCCCGGCTACGCCGCTTTTATTCTCGCGAGCGATCGTCTCATTGCCGAAGACCCCGAAGTGGTTCAGGCTTTTGTTGATGCGAGCATTCGCGGCTGGGTCAGCTATATCTATGGCGATCCCTCCCCAGCCAATGCGCTCATCAAGCGCGACAATCCCGATATGACGGATGACATCATCGCCAATGCAATCCGGCTGATGAAAGAAAACGGGATCGTGGATTCGGGCGAGACGCTCGAACTCGGTGTCGGTGCAATGACGGATGAACGCTGGCGGACCTTCTACGATGAGATGGTGGAAGCTGGTGCCTATAAACCCACGCTTGATCTCCACACGGCTTACACGCTCGAATTCGTCAATCGCGGCGTTGGCCTAGACCTCAAAGAAGAACTGACGGGCGAATGAGCGGCAAGCGGCCGGATACCCTGCCCCTTCTTTCGCTCACGGGCATAGGCAAGACATATGCGAATGGCACTGTCGCGCTATCGGGCATCGATGCGTCAGTTCGCGAAGGTGGTTTCGTATCTCTCGTCGGCCCGTCCGGCTGCGGCAAGAGCACATTGCTCCGCATCATTGCCGGTTTGATTGAGGCTGATGCAGGCGCGCTTTCATGGCCTGCATCGGATACTCGGCCTGCCGATATTGGTTTCGTCTTTCAGGATGCGACGCTCATGCCCTGGGCGCGCGCGCGCGACAACGTCTATCTGCCGCTGAAACTTAAGGGCATCTCCTGGAAGCAAGCCGAGCCCCGCGTCATGGATGCGCTGGAGCGAGTTGGCCTTGCCGATTTTGCAAATGCCTATCCGCGCGAGCTTTCCGGCGGCATGAAGATGCGCGTCTCCATCGCGCGGGCGCTTGTTACAGAACCGCCGCTTCTGCTGATGGATGAGCCTTTCGCGGCACTGGACGAGTTCACACGCGGAAAGCTGGACGACGATCTGCTGGCCCTCTGGCAAGCCCAGCGTTTCACGACTGTCTTTGTGACGCACAGCATTTACGAGTCCGTCTATCTCTCTGAACGCGTACTCGTCATGGGCGCACGGCCGGGGCGCATCCTTGCTGACATCGAGATTTCCGAGCCCTTCCCGCGCGGGCATAGTTTCCGCGAATCCGCGCGTTATATCGAAATCTGCGCTCAGGTCAGCGCCGCGCTGCGCAAGGGAGCCGCAATATGAGGCAGCACGACACCATGCCCGCGCGGCTCGCCCGTTTTCTCGTGCCTGCGGGTGTCGGCCTTCTCTTTCTCGGCGCCTGGGAATTGCTGGTCGCGGTCTATGACATTCCCCGCTTCGTGCTGCCCGCGCCATCGGCGATCTGGGAGAGCTTTGTCCAGAATTTCGGTTCGCTGATGGCCTCGCTCTGGGTGACGCTGCGCGTAACTATTTCCGCCTTTCTGCTTGCCGTTGTCGGAGGTGTCGGCCTCGCCATCCTCTTCTCACAAAACCGGCATGTGGAAATGGCGCTCTTTCCCTACGCCGTGGTGTTGCAGGTCACGCCTGTCGTCTCGATCGCTCCGCTCATTCTCATCTGGGTTGGCTATGACAATGTGGAGTTCGCGCTGCTGATCCTTGCCTGGATCGTGGCCTTCTTCCCCATCCTGTCGAACACAACGCTCGGCCTACGCTCTGCGGACCACAATCTGCACGATCTCTTCCGGCTTCATGGCGCAAACCGCTGGCAGGTGCTGATCGAACTGCAACTGCCCTCCGCCCTGCCCTACATTCTCGCGGGTATGAAGATTTCGGGCGGCCTTGCGCTGATCGGGGCGGTGGTGGCGGAATTCGTCGCAGGTTCCGGCTCCGGCAATGGCCTTGCCTGGCGGATTGTGGAGGCGGGGAATCGGCTCGATATCCCGCGCATGTTCGCCGCCCTTTTCCTGCTTTCGGGCCTCGGCATCCTCATTTTCTTCGGGCTGACGCTTGTGGAGCAAAGGCTGCTCCGGCGCTGGCATGAAAGCGCCATTCAGCGGGAAAGCTGACGCAGCGGCGAAAATCAGCCGGATTTCGCCCTATCCATAAATACTTTTTCTAGCTGTAATACATATATTTCTACACAACTATTGACGACCTTTACCGAAAAACCCATCTTAGCGCCCAATTCGCCGGATTCTGGCTGTCCGGCACGTACTCCAGTTTGTTCGCAATCGCAGCAAGATGCGGATTGCCGATTTCGAGGATGGTCGAATGGCCCAGCACACGAGAAAGGGCGCGCAGTTCCAGTCCGTGACCGCCAACCGATTGCGGGACGGCATTGTCGTCTATCTGACGGCGGACGGCCGCTGGTCAGAATCGTTGCAGGACGCAGCGGTCGCCGAAGGCAAGGAAGCGGCAGAAGCGCTCCTCGCGCAGGCAGACCCTTCCGTTGCAGACAACACAGTGGTTGAACCCTATCTCTTCGAAGTCTCGCCCGAGAATGACCGCCTTTCCGCGGCGAGTGTACGCGAGATCATCCGCCAGGCCGGACCCACCGTTCGGCCCGATCTCGGCAAACAGGCTGAGCTTGCAGACGCTCAAGGCTGAGCAACTGAAAGCTGAGTGACTGGCGGTTAAGTAGAGGCAAGTTTATGTATCGATACGATGAATTCGACCATCAACTGGTCAATGAACGCGTGGCGCAGTTTGCCAATCAGGTTGCGCGGCGTCTTTCCGGCGAGTTGACGGAGGATGAGTTCAAACCGCTGCGCCTGATGAATGGCGTCTATTTGCAGCTTCACGCCTATATGCTGCGCATCGCCATTCCCTATGGCACGCTTTCCTCGCGTCAGCTTCGGATGCTTGCCCATATCGGCCGCACTTATGATCGCGGCTATGGCCACTTCACCACACGCCAGAACCTCCAGTTCAATTGGCCTGCCCTGAAAGATGTGCCGGATATTCTGAGAGATCTCGCCTCGGTCGAGATGCATTGCATCCAGACCTCGGGCAACTGCATTCGCAATGTGACGTCCGACCAATATGCTGGCGCGGCGAAGAATGAGATCGAAGATCCGCGCATCATCTCGGAAATCATCCGCCAGTGGTCAACCTTCCACCCGGAATTTTCCTTTCTGCCACGCAAGTTCAAGATTGCCGTTTCTGGCACGCCGGATGATCGCGCCGCGATCCGCGTGCATGATATCGGCATCCAGATCGTTCAGGACGCGGCGGGCAAGGTGGGCTACGAAATCTATGTTGGTGGCGGCCTTGGCCGCACGCCGATGATCGCCAAGAAGATCGCGGATTTCGTGCCGAAGGAAGATTTGCTCGCCTATCTCGAGGCGATCATGCGCGTCTACAACATGTATGGTCGGCGCGATAATATGTACAAGTCGCGCATCAAGATCCTCGTCCATGAGATTGGCGCAGAAGAAATGAAGCGTCAGGTGGACGCCGAATTCGCAGAGATCCGCAAGGCGGGAACGCTGCACTTGCCGCAGGAAGAAGTGGACCGCATCCAGGTTTACTTCCGCCCGCCCGCTTTCGAGACGCTACCGGATGAAAGCACCGAACTGAACAAGGCCGTGCTTGGCGATACTGGTTTTGCGAATTGGGTGAAGTCCAATATCGCCGCGCACCGGGTTCCCGGCTATGCGATCGTCAATATATCGCTGAAGCCGATTGGCGGCACACCGGGCGACTGTACTTCCGATCAGATGGATGCGATTGCCGATATTGCAGAGAAGTTCAGCTTCGACGAAATCCGCGTGACGCATGAGCAGAATCTGACGCTCGCCCATGTGCGCAAGCAGGACCTCTATGCGGTTTATGAGACGTTAAAGGCGCATGACCTTGCAACGCCTAACATCAACCTCATCACCGACCAGATCGCCTGCCCCGGCCTCGACTATTGCTCGCTTGCCAATGCGCGTTCGATCCCGATTGCGCAGCGCATCTCCGAGCGGTTTTCCGACATTGCCCGGCAGCATGATATTGGCGAGATGAAGATCAACACCTCCGGCTGCATCAATGCCTGCGGCCACCACCATGTCGGCCATATCGGCATTCTCGGCGTGGACAAGAAGGGTGTCGAATATTACCAGGTGACGATTGGCGGTGCGGCGGACGAAAAAACTGCCGTTGGCGATATTGTCGGCCCCGCCTTCACCGAAGAGGAGATCATCGATGCAGTCGAGAAGATCGTGAACATCTATCTCGACAAGCGCGAGACGGGTGAACGCTTCATCGACACTTATCGCCGCATTGGTCTGGCTCCATTCAAGGAGAACCTCTATGCAACTCATTAAGAATGGCGAGTTCATCGAGGACAGCTTTGTCGCGGTCGGCGATGAAGACACGCTGCCGGATGGCCCGGTCATCGTTTCTCTCGAACGCTGGCAGGCGGAACGCGAGGCATTGAGCGCACGCAACACGCCGCTTGGTGTGCGCCTGAAGAGCGGTCAGGAGCCGAGCATCATCGCCGATGATCTCGATAAGTTCTCCGTGGTCGCACTCGAATTTCCGGCCTACCGCAATGGCCGCGCCTATTCATATGCGCGGCTTCTGCGGGAGCGCTATGGCTATAAGGGCGAGTTGCGGGCAGTCGGCAATGTGCTGCGCGACCAGTTCCAGTTCATGATCCGCTGCGGTTTTGACGCACTGGAAGTGTCCGACAAGATCACGCCGGAAATCTGGGCTGAGTGCTCAAACTTCTTCAGCCACTACTATCAGCCTGCCGCAGATGGCAAGCCGACGGTTCTCTCACTTCGCCAGCGCCTCGCCGCGCGGGCACAATCAGGCGGCGCGGCCTGATCGACCGCCTTTGAGTGAGAAAACAAAAGCCCGGCACCTCTACCGAGGGCCGGGCTTTTCTTACGCAACTGATACGCAACAGGAACCTGGCAGGAGCAGAGCTGCCCTGCCCTCGATCAGGCAGCGCGGAACTTCTCGAAGGTTTCGGTAAACTTCGTCGCGTAAGGAACAACAGTTTCGCGCACCGTCGAGACGGTCAGTTCATTGAGCTCACGCACTGCGTCGATATTCCGCTTCAGCGTGGCGCGGACGTAATCATTTTGGAGTTCTACCGCCGACTTGATGCTGCCGGAGGTAAGCACGGCACGGGCCGTCTCGACACCTTCTTCGAAATTGGTGCGGGTCAGCGTGACGATGATGCCGGAAGCAGCTTCAAACGGGTTTTTCTGCTCAACTTTCGGAGCCGCCTTGGCGGTCGTGGTCTTCGCCGAGGCCTTGCGGGCGCGCGGCTTCTGGGTCGCCTTCTTCGTGGCTTTCGCCTTCGGGGTCGCTTCGGTCATGATTTCTCTCCTGTGTCGCGTGGCTGCTCGCCGGGTAGCGAGTGTTTCCCGGCTCATGCCGGCGCGCCAGATTGTGCGCTGCACAATGAGATAGTTATCGACCGCCGTAGCGTCAAGCGGTTTTTGTGCGATGCACAATAAGCCGGGGGAGCGTGAGGCAGCGGACCTAGAATCTGCTTATGGAGAAAGGGGTTAGGTCCATCTGCGGCGCGCTGTCGCAGATAAGGGAGGCGAGCGCCGCCCCACTCCCCGCGCCAAGCGTCCAGCCCAGCGTGCCATGCCCGCTATTCACATAGACATTGGTCGTGCCCGGTACAGCGCCAATCACCGGGCTGCCATCCGGCGTCATAGGCCGCAGCCCGCACCAGAACTCCGCCTGATCGCGCAACGGCGTCATCTGGGGATAGACACCTTCCATCGCCTTCAGCACCGAGCGGGCACGCGCTGGCTCCATCGTCAAGTCATAGCCGCCCACTTCCACCTGCCCGGCAGAGCGGATGCGGTTGCCAAGACGGCTGACGACCACTTTCCGCATTTCATCTGTAACGCTTACTTCCGGTGCATTGCCGTCCGGCGCGGGGACCGTTACCGAATAGCCTTTCAGCGGATAGACATAGGTCCGCACACGGAAGGGGGAGAGGAGCCTGCGCGTCTCGACACCGGCCGCCACAACCACTGCATCCGCTTCGATGGTGCCTGCATCCGTCTCGACACCGCGCGCATGGCCCCGTTCCGAAATGATGCGGCGCACACGCGTATTGCGCATATAGGTCACGCCAAGCCGTTCCGCACCTTCCGCTATCCCGTGCGAGAAAAGATAGGCATCGCCTGTGCTGTCAGACGCTGCATAAAGACCGCCGACGAAGTCGCCGCTTTGCATGGCCGAGCCGAGCGCCGGCTCGATCTGCGTACATTCGCTGGGCGTCAAAATCTGCTGTTCAAGGCCGAGGCGCGCAAACAGCTCGCTCTCCTTCACCGCCGAATTGAGCGCATCCTTTTCATGATAGATGCGCAGAATGCCCTTGTTCAGGCGCTCATAATCGAGCGGCTTTCCTGCGCGTTCGAACTCTTCCTCATAGGCGGCGAGCCGCGCACGTGTCAGCAAGGCAAGTTCAAGATTGGGAGGAATACGCTCCGCCCGTGCGGAGGCACGGCAGCGCAGCAGGAAACGGAAGAGCCAGAGCCATTGCTCCGGATCAAGCTTCGGCTTCATGCGGAAGGGCGCATCGGTTCGGCCAAGCCAACGCAACACCATGAGGGGTGTTTCCGGGCCCGGCCAGGGCGCAACCTCACAGGCCGAGAGCTGCGCGCCATTGGCATAGCTGGTGCCAAGCCCCGCCCCTTCGCGCTCTTCCAGCAGGGTGACACGCACGCCGCGAAGCGCAAGCTCAAAGGCTGTAGAGACGCCGACAATACCGGCGCCGATGACAATCACCGTTTCAGGTACTTTCACGAGCGTATCCTTATCGTCCGGGCGCCGGTGCGGCCCCCGTTTCTTACGCCTATCAAAGCACTGCTCTTTTGGCGATGCCAAAGAAAAGCTATGCGATCCATTGGCATTGATGTCGCAGCTCGCCTAACCTCGCGGAATACTGATCTGGGGGATATCGACCATGAATACGCAAGCGCCCGCAACCACTTCCGTCGCCTGGCCCTTCGTGCCCGCGCCGCGCGTGGTGGACATCACTCATGCCAAGGGCTGCACACTCTATACGCGGAGCGGCGGCGAAATCCTTGATGCGTCGGGCGGTGCCATCGTCTCCAATATCGGGCATGGGCGGGCGGAGGTCGGCGAGGCCATGGCTGCTGCCATGACCTCCATGTCCTATGCGGTGCCACCTTTTCTCACGCCGGAGCGCTCGCGCCTGATGGAGCGGCTCCGTCGCTCCTGGCTGCCGGAAAAACTCACCCGCACCTATCTCACAAGCGGCGGTTCGGAGGGGGTGGATGCGGCATGCCGCCTTGCCATCCAGCATTTCCGCGCGAAGGGAAATGAAACGCGCTGGAAGATCATCAGCCGTGATATTTCCTATCATGGCACGACATTCTTCACGCTGGGTGTGGCCGGGCATGTTGCGCGCAAGAAGGGGTTCGAGAAGCTTATCCCCCATATGCCGCAAGTGCCGACGCCTTATGCGCTCCGCGCGCCGGGCGGGCGGCACGACCCGGATTACGACGTTGTAGCCGCACAGGCACTCGAAGACACGATCCTCCGCGAAGGGCCGGAGACGGTAGCGGCCTTTCTTGCCGAACCGATCACGGGCTCTTCCGGCGGTGCGCTCATGCCGGGCGCGCGCTACTGGCCGAAAGTGCGCGAGATTTGCGACCGCTATGGCGTACTGCTGATCTCGGATGAAGTGATGGTCGGCTTTGGCCGCACGGGCAAGCGCTTCGCCTGCGAACATTTCGGCTTCACACCAGACATCATGGTTTCCGGCAAGGGCTTTGCGGGCGGCTATGCGCCGATTGTCGGCGTATTTGCGACGGATGAGGTGGTTGCTCCACTGGCCGATGCCGGGCAGTCTCTCATGTTCTACACCTATGGTGCGCATCCCGGCGCCTGCGCAGCTGCGGACAAGGTGCTGCAGATCCTTGAAGAAGAAGCGCTTGTCGCCCGCGCGGCAACGCAAGGGGCGGGTCTGATGGAGCGGCTTGAAGCCCTGCTCGGGCAACATCCGAATGTCGCGGAAATTCGCGGTGAGGGTCTTTTCCGTGGCCTCGAAATCGTGAAGAACCGCGACACGCTGGAGCCCTTCCCCGAAAGCGCGGGCATCGCCAACCGTATCGTGGGTGCGGGCCTCAAGCGCGGCGTCTTCTTCTATGGGGGCGGCACGGGCGCGGTGCGCGACATTGTCTGCCTCGGCCCTGCCTTCATTGTGTCAGACGCTGAGCTCGACCGCATCGCGGAAACGCTGGAGGCCGCGATTGATGATGCGGTAGGCAGCGCAAAGTAACCGTTCGCCGAAAGGAACAGTCCCATGCGTTGGCGGGGCGGAAAAAGATACGGAAATATCGAGGATCGACGCGGCATGAAGGCTGGCCGGGCGGGCGGCGGGATCAGCATTGGCGCCATCGCTATCGTGCTGATCGGCTACTTCGTATTCGGCGTTGATCCCGCCACGCTGATCGGTGTGGTGCAGCAAGGACAGGGCGGCTACAGCACGCAGCAGGCGGGCCAGCAGGGCACGCCGGATGATGAACGCGGCCAGTTTGTCGATACGATCCTCTCTTCCACCACAGATGTCTGGTCAGCGCTCTTTGCGACTGAGGGGAAAACCTATCGCGAATCCGGGCCACTCGTTCTCTATACGCAGGCCACCGGGACGCGCTGCGGCATGGGTCAGTCCGCCATGGGTCCGTTCTACTGCCCGGCCGATGAACGCATCTACATCGACCTTGTTTTCTTTGATGAACTGGTAACGCGCTATGGCGCTCCGGGCGAGTTTGCACAGGCTTATGTGATCGCGCATGAGGTCGGCCACCATGTGCAGACCGTGCTCGGCACATCACGCCAAGTGCTCGCCGCGCGGCAGAATGCACGCAGCGAAGCGGAGGCAAACCGCTATTCCGTGATGCAGGAATTGCAAGCCGATTGTTATGCGGGCGTCTGGGC
>JBAYOU010000009.1:0-13139 GCA_041678065.1 Parvibaculum sp.
ACGCATCAGCCGAATGCTCTCGGCAAGCCCGACAAAAATCGCTTCCCCGATCAGGAAGTGACCAATATTGAGTTCGGCGAGCTCTGGTATCGCAGCGATCGGGCCGACCATGTCGAAGGTGAGCCCGTGGCCCGCATGGACCTCCAGCCCAAGCGCCGTGCCTTCGCGCGCCGCGACTCGCAGCCGCTCCAGTTCTGCATCACGCTTCGCATGCTGCTTCTCAAGAATGGCATCGCAATAAGCACCCGTATGCAGTTCCACAACGGGCGCCCCAAGCGAGCGCGCGGCCTCAAGCTGGCGCTTCTCAGCATTGATGAAGAGCGATACGCGAATGCCCGCATCGCTCAGCCGCTCGATGATAGGTGCAAGGTGATTGTGAAGCCCGGCCGCATCCAGCCCGCCTTCCGTCGTCACCTCTTCGCGCCGCTCCGGCACGATGCAGCAGGCATGGGGCTTGTGGCGCAGCGCTATGTCCAGCATCTCTGGCGTTGCCGCCATTTCAAGATTGAGCGGCAAGCCGATCTCATCCATCAGCCGCGCAATATCGCCATCGCGTATGTGGCGCCTGTCCTCGCGCAGATGCGCGGTAATGCCATCCGCCCCCGCTTCTGCCGCAACCTTTGCCGCTCGCACAGGATCAGGGTGGTCATTCCCCCGCGCATTCCGGATCGTGGCCACATGGTCGATATTCACACCAAGGCGTAAATGGCCGAAGCCGCCAGTTCTGGTCATATGGGCGCCTCCATTTCTTTTCTCGCCCTATGCGAGATGGCGACTGCCGGGCTTTACTGCGGGCAACGCCTGAAGTTCCTTGGGCAGCTTGTCAGCCGGATAAGCCGGAATGGCAATTCGTGCCAATGAGATGAGCTTCGTGCCCACTTTTGCCTTACCGCCCGAACGGTCAATGAGGCATGCCGCCGCGACAACTTTCGCGCCGGTCTGCTTGATCGCCTCGATGCATTCACGCGAGGAAAGGCCAGTCGTCACAATGTCTTCCACCATCACAACGCGCATTCCTTTTTCAAGGTGAAAGCCGCGCCGCAACGAGAATTCGCCATTTTCGCGCTCGACATACATGGCTGGCACCTTCAAATGGCGCGCTGTCTCATAGCCCGGAATGATGCCGCCGACGGCGGGAGAAACGATCGCATCAATCGGCCCTTTCACCTCTTGAGTGATCTTCGTGGCCAACGCCTTGCAAAGTTTCGATGTCCGCGCCGGGTTCATAAAGACAAGCGCCTTCTGCAGAAAGACCGGGCTGTGCAGCCCCGATGAAAGGATGAAATGCCCCCTCAGCAGTGCGCCTGCCTTCTCAAATTCCTTGAGAATTTTTTCCTGTTCCATTTTTTCTTTCACCGGTTTCTTTCAGAGAAGGAGATTCAGCGCGGCGGGCGCACCGCCATGTTGACGCAGGAGAGGCCCTTCAGCGCCGCCATGATCCGCGTCAGATGTTTGAGGTCGCGAACATCAAGATCAACCTGCATGTCATAGAAATCCGCATCGCGCTGCGCCAGAGACAGGTTGGAAATATTGCTTCCATAGTCGGCGATCAGCGTTGCGATATGGCCAAGTGATCCCACTTCATTTTTAGCGGTAATACGAAGCCGCGCCGGAAAGGTTTGCGGGTTTTCCGGATCAATATCCCACACCGCATCAATCCAGCGTTGCGCATCGCCATCAAACTCTTCAAGCGCGGGAGCATCAATCGGATAGATGGTGATGCCTTCACCGGGCATCATGATGCCGACAATACGCTCGCCAGGCAGCGGGAACATGTCGGGTGCAAAGCGCGTCGCGAGCCCCATGGCGCGGCTCGTGACGCGCACGGAACCTGTCTGCCCGCTCTTGCCGTTCATCTGGGCGCCATTGCGCTTGCGCCCGCGCTTCGGTGCCTCATCTTCGGGGAAGACAATCTCCAGCACCTGCTGCGGGCTCACCGTTCCATCGCCGACAGATGCCAGCAACTCGCCGAGATCCGTCTTGCGCAGCGGCTTGATCGCGCGCTCCAGAAGCGTGTCGGAAATCTCGCGTCCGGCCACCTCGAATGCCGTCTTCAATATCTGCCGCCCGAGCTTGCCGAACTCCGCCTGCTTGGTCGCGCGTATCGCCCTGCGGATCGCGGAACGCGCCTTGCCGGTTGCAACAATCGCTTCCCATGCCGGGGATGGCTTTTGAGCCTGTGAACGGATGATTTCCACTTCGTCGCCATTCTCCAGCCGTGTCCGCAGCGGCATGTGGCGACCATTGATCTTGCAACCCACACATGTATCGCCGATCTCGGTGTGAACGGCATAAGCAAAGTCGATGGGCGTTGCGCCGCGCGGCAGCGAGATGAGAAGTCCGTTCGGCGTAAAACAGAACACCTGATCGGAATACATCTGAAGCTTGGTGTGCTCCAGAAACTCTTCCGGCGAAGCACCATGCTCCAGCATCTCGATAAGTTGGCGCAGCCAGCGGAACGTCGCTGCAAACTCACCGGAGGAATCGCCGCCGCCCGCTTCCTTGTAGATCCAGTGCGCGGCGATACCATATTCGGCAATCTCGTGCATCTTGCGGGTACGTATCTGCACTTCCGCGCGCTTGCGCTGCGGGCCGACCATGGTTGTGTGCAGCGAGCGATAACCGTTCGCCTTGGGGGTCGAGATGTAATCCTTGAAACGCCCTGGCACCATTGGCCATGTAGTGTGGAGAACGCCAAGCGCGCGATAGCACTCCGGCACATCCTCCACGATCACGCGGAAGCCGAAAATATCAGAAAGCTGTTCGAGCGAGATCGCCCGACGCTCCATTTTGCGCCAGACAGAATAGGGTCGTTTCTCGCGCCCGATCACGGTGCAGGAAAGACCATTCTCCTCGAGCTTCGCCCTGATCTCTTCTGCTATCTCCTTGACGGAATCGCCGCTTGTTTCCCGGAAATCATCAAGCCGCCGGATCAGCGCCTCGCGGGCTTCCGGGTTCAGCTCCTTGAAGGCGAGATCTTCGAGCTCTTCGCGGATTTCCTGAATGCCCATGCGGCCAGCAAGCGGCGCATATATTTCCATTGTCTCAAGCGCGATGCGCTGACGCTTCTCGGCAGATGAGATGAAATGCAGCGTGCGCATATTGTGAAGCCGGTCGGCGAGCTTCACCAGCAGCACGCGAATATCATTCGACATGGCGAGCAGGAACTTGCGGAAGTTCTCCGCCTGCTTGGATCGTTCGGAAGTAAGCTCGATCCGCGTGAGCTTCGTCACACCATCGACAAGGGCGGCAACCTGCGAACCGAAAAGCTTTGTGAGCTCTTCCATCGTCGCGCCCGTATCTTCAATCGTGTCGTGCAGCAGAGCCGTCACGATGGTCGCGGTGTCGAGCTTGAGATCGGTGAGAATGCCGGCAACTTCGATGGGATGTGAGAAATAAGGATCGCCGCTTGCCCGCTTCTGGCTGCCATGCTGCTTCATGGCATAGACATAGGCACGGTTGATCAGGGCTTCGTCCGCTTTCGGATCGTAGCCGAGCACGCGATCAACGAGCTCATACTGACGCAACATCCTTGAAATTCTCGTGCTCCCTTCTTTTCCTTTGAATCGTAATATTCAGCCTGATCCTAACACCACTTGGAAGCGCTCAAATGAAAAGCGCCGCCCCTCACCTCTCGGCCGGGCGGCGCTTGAACCGAATATTTCTGGACCGAAAGCCGTGCGCCCGGCCCTGCTTGATCAGTCTTCCGCGTCCATCTCGTCCGCGTCCGCAGATTTCTGCTGCGGCGAGTCGATCTGGGTCTGAATGGCGCGAAGAAGCTCTTCTTCGCTCATGCGCTCGCCACCCAATTCGGACGCACCAAACGTATCCTGCACCTGCACATCGCTACCAGCCTCACCCGAGATAAGGAGCTGCATGCTCTCGACTTCAGGCTCTTCCGTGTCAACGCGGCTCTGCAGGCTGCTGATCAGGTCTTCGCGCAGATCGTCCGGCGTGATGGTCCGCTCGGCGATTTCACGCAGCGCCACAACCGGGTTTTTGTCATTGTCGCGATCAACCGTCAGCTCCGCCCCCGCCGACATGGCGCGCGCGCGATGAGCGGAAAGCAGCACCAGCTCGAAACGATTGGGCACCTTGTCGACGCAGTCTTCAACGGTCACGCGGGCCATTAGACAATAACTCCAATAAGCAGGATCAGGATTTGGCCTGTTATGTAGGGGTTCAACCGCCAGAACGCAAGTAAGAACAGGCTCTTAGGGGCTAATCTGGGGCATTTTTCAGTCCTTGAGCCGCCGGATTTCAGCCAGTTCCGCAGCCGGAAGCCGGGCAATCAGTCCGTTCACGCCCTCGCCGGTTACAGGGTGCCGCCAGTCCGGCACCACATCGCGAAGCGGAACCAGCACAAAGCCGCGCTCCCCGACCCCCGGATGCGGCAAGGCAAGCGGCATCCCGGCCACCCCGCTCATTCCAGACCTGCCGAGCGTAACCAGTCCCCGATAATCGATGAGATCGAGGTCCAGCACACGGGGCGCCCACCGCCCCCGCCGGATCCGCCCGAATTGCCCTTCGATCCTGTGGAGCATGGCGAGCAGTTCTACGGGCGGCAATGCAGCCTCCACGACAGCAACCGAATTAACATAATCAGGCTGCTCGTAACTTGCCAGTGCAGGCGTCTCATAAAACGGCGCGCAGCGAACCACCTTGATGCCCATACCCGGCATGACGCGCAAAGCCGCCCGCAACGTGTCCGCCGGGCCGCCTTCCGTGCCCGGCAGATTCGCGCCAAGCGCCACGAGAATGTCACTCATGCAAAACCATCACGAGTTCACGCAAAAATGGAAAGAATAGAACCAATGGCTCCTCCTTCCTGAGGAAAACTTGCACAATGGCCCGTTCCCGCCATAAGTGTCTTCTACATTGCTTGATAGATGCCACAAGAGCTTGCCCGCGCCATTGAAGCCTGGCCCCAATTCTTTTTCATAACGCCGCCTGTTTGGAGTATTCGAATGATCTATTACCCCCACGAGAGAATGGCTCTCTTCATTGATGGCGCAAATCTCTACTCCGCAGCGCGCGGTCTCGGCTTTGATATCGATTACAAGCGGCTTCTTGAACATTTTCGCAGCAAGGGCACGTTGATCCGCGCCTTCTATTACACGGCTCTGCTCGAAGATCAGGAATATTCACCGCTCCGCCCGCTGATCGACTGGCTCGACTATAATGGCTATGCCGTGGTGACGAAGCCCGCCAAGGAATTCACCGACGCAACGGGCCGCCGCCGCGTCAAGGGCAATATGGATATCGAACTGGCGATTGATGCGCTGGAACTGTCCGACACGCTCGACCATCTCATCATTTTTTCCGGTGACGGCGATTTTCGCCGCCTTGTCGAGGCGCTGCAGCGCAAGGGCAAGCGCGTCACTATTGTCTCCACGATGCGCAGCCAGCCGCCCATGATCGCGGATGAACTGCGCCGTCAGGCCGACCAGTATATCGACCTCGAAACCATGCGGGATGTCATTGGTCGCGCCCATTCCGAGCGCGCCGCGCCACTCGTCCGCAATGATGTCGATTACGACTATGACGACGAGGATGAAGGGGATTTTCAATCCCCCACCAGGATCTGATCCCGTGAACCCTCGCACCGACGTAGACACCCCCGCCGAAGCACCGCACGACTGCCCGCTCTGCCCCCGCCTCGTGACCTATCGACACGACAATGCCGCCGCGCATCCTGACTGGTTCAATGCTCCCGTCCCTTCTTTTGGGGATGAAGCGGCGCAATTGCTGATCGTCGGCCTTGCTCCCGGCGTGCAGGGTGCAAACCGCACCGGGCGGCCTTTCACCGGCGATTTTGCGGGCGATCTTCTCTACGGCACATTGCTGGAGTTCGGGTTTGCGAAGGGTACCTATCAGGCGCGCCCTGATGACGGGCTGGAACTTTCCGGCGCGATGATAACCAACGCCGTTCGCTGCGTGCCGCCGCAAAACAAGCCGACGCCAGCCGAAGCGAAAACCTGCCTGCGCTTTCTTGAAGCGCGCATGGCGGCCCTCCCGAACCTTCGTGCCGTATTGGCGCTTGGCCGCATTGCGCATGATGCTGTGCTTTCCGCCCGCACAATCCGCAAAGCCTCCGCGCCTTTCGCGCATGGCGCGACGCATGACATTGGCGATGGCCTACGCCTTTTCGACAGCTATCACTGCTCGCGCTACAACACGAACACGCGCCGCCTGACGCCGGAAATGTTTCAGGACGTATTCGCTGCTGTGAGAACTTGGCTGGACAACTGACCAACCGTGAGCGGCGTCAGCCTTTTTCGCGCAGAAGCCGCGCCTTGTCGCGCTCCCAGCTCCGCTGCTTGAGCGTCTCGCGCTTGTCGGCGAGCTTCTTGCCTTGCGCAAGCCCAACCTCGACCTTCACGCGGCCCTTTTCGTTGAAATACATGCGCAGCGGCACAATCGTCATGCCCTGCCGCTGAATACCCGCCGTCAGCTTGTCGATCTCGCGGCGGTGAAGCAGTAGCTTTCGCGGGCGGCGCGTCTCATGGTTGAAGCGGTTCGCTTGCAGGTAGATCGGTATATAGGCGTTGACCAGCATGATCTCGCCATCCTTCGTCGCATGGGCATAGGCTTCGTTCAAGCTGCCCTGACCGTTCCGCAAGGATTTCACCTCGCTGCCCTTGAGCTCTATACCAGCTTCAAAGGTCTCCTCGATGCTGTAGTTGAAGCGCGCCTTGCGGTTATCCGCAATGATCTTCAGGCCGTCATTACTGGCTCTCTTTTTGGCGCCGCCACTTTTGGAAGACATGTTCTGCGGGTTTCCTTCCCGCCCCTCAGTTGAGGAGCCCCGCGCTCTTCATCGCGTCCCGCACCTTCTCTTCCGTCGGCGTGCTTGCAGTCACCAGCGGCAGGCGGACTTCATTTTCGCAGAAGCCGAGCAGGCTCGCCGCGTACTTGACGGGAGCCGGATTGGGGTCGAGGAAAAGCGCGTTATGGAGCGGCAACAGCCGGTCCTGAATTTCAAGCGCCTTGCGGAAGTCACCATCAAGCGTTGCCTGCTGGAACTCTGCACAAAGCGCCGGGGCGACATTCGCCGTTACCGATATGCAGCCAACGCCGCCATGCGCGTTGAAGCCGAGCGCCGTCGCATCCTCACCGGAAAGCTGACAGAACTCCGGCCCCATCGCATCGCGCTGAAGGCTCACACGGGCGAGATTTGCGGTCGCATCCTTCACACCAACAATGTTCTTCAGTTCGAACAGCCGCGTCATCGTTTCGAGTGAAATATCGACAATGGTGCGGCCGGGGATGTTGTAAAGGATGATCGGAATATCGACGGCATCATTCACCGCCTTGAAATGGCGATAGATGCCTTCCTGAGACGGCTTGTTGTAATAGCCGGTCACGCTGAGAACGGCGTCCGCCCCTGCTTCCTTCGCAAAGGCTGTGAGTTCGATAGCTTCCACCGTATTGTTGGAGCCCGCCCCGGCAATGACCGGCACGCGGCCACGCGCCGTCTCGATGCAGAGCTGAACCACACGCTTGTGCTCTTGATGGGAAAGCGTCGGAGATTCGCCGGTCGTGCCGCAAGGCACCAGCCCATGCGTCCCCTGCTCAATCTGCCATTCTACAAGTTTGACGAACGCAGCCTCATCCACCTTGCCGTTCTTGAACGGGGTAATGAGTGCGACGAACGATCCCTTGAACATGACTTTGGCTCCATAGCCCCGATTAACGCTGCGGGGAAGATTTCCGGGCGGTCCCCGAAGGCGCGCAAGATAACCGCAAGTATCGGAACCGGCAAGGAAACTGCCCCTGTTTCCCGCGACTTCCTGTTGCAGCCGGCCACTTCTGCTGATTACTCTTGAAAAAGGAACGGAAAGACAGGCAGATGAGTAGCCGTCGAGCCGTTCGCGGCAGCGGCGCAGGTCCGGGAGGCCCCGACCGACGCCTGAGAGAAACGTGTCACATAGTTCGGGTTTGAATGTTGAAAGCTCCGTCCTCGACGAAGCGTCCCGGAATTGCGGCCCTCCCCTTCAAGGCGCGCCTTTCCGGTTCATTTGTATCTCTGGCCCTCTTTCTGGCTCTTGCTCCGGCCGTGGAAGCGTCGACCGTTCCGCTGGCCCGCCCGGATGGAACGCCGCGCTCTGCTGGCACAGCGCTGGCCGCCCCTCCACCCCCCGCTGCGCCCGGCGCCTTTTCCGGGTTGAGGCCCGCAGATATCAGCGCGCTCACGGCTGCCTATGCGGAAACCGATCGGGGCAACCGCGTTGCGGCTGCGCCCCATCTGGAGCGGATCAAGGATCCGGTCGCGAAAAAGCTCGTCACATGGACGCGGCTCCTTTCCGACAAGAATATGGGCACCTTCGCGGAGATCGTGGCCTTTATTGAGCAAAACCCGGATTGGCCCCGCATCGACACGCTGAACAGCCGGGCCGAGGCAGCCCTTCTCGCCTATCCAACCGGCAATGATGAAATTGCCGAATGGTTCGCCGTCTATCCGCCCCGCAGTGGCGAAGGCCGCATTCGCTATGGCAAGGCGCTGATCGAGCTTGGCCGTGCGGAAGAAGGCGCCGAATGGATTCGCCGCGCCTGGGTGGAGAATGATTTTTCTTCCACGCGCCAGAAGGAAATTCTCGGCACCTATGGCAAATATCTGAACACGGAAGCGCAGCAGGCACGCCTTGCCCGGCTTCTATGGGAACAACGCACCAGCGATGCCCGCACCACCGCGGCCCTTCTCGGGCAGGAAGCGCGCGCACTGGCCGATGCCCGCATCCAGCTCATGTCGGGGTCGAGCAAGGCACGCGCCGCGCTTTCGCAAGTGCCGCCGGCACTCCGTGCCGATCCCGGCCTCCTTTACGATCAGGTGCGCTATGAACGCCGCATGGGCAATGAACACACCGCCTTGCCGCTGCTTCTGACGGCACCGAGCGAGCCGCATGAACTTGTCCGGCCGGAAACATGGTGGATCGAGCGGCGCATCCTGGCCCGCAAGGCGCTCACCGAAGGCCTCTATATGCAGGCCTACCAGATCGCATCCGGCCACGGCATGACGGAGGGCGTCGATTTCGCCGATGCCGAATTCATGGCGGGTTGGATCGCGCTTCAATATCTCAACAATGCTGATCTCGCTTATGGCCATTTCCGCAAGTTGAGCGGAGGCGTCTCTACGCCCATCAGCAAGTCGCGCGCCGAATACTGGTCCGCGCGCGCCGCCTCCGCCGCAGGCAAGCACCAGGAGGCCGACCGCTACTATGCAGCCGCTGCAGCCTTCCCCACCACTTTCTATGGCCAGCTTGCCAAGGCCGCCCTCGCAAGTCGAGGTGGTGACGGAAAGCTGACGCTGCCCGCAACCGCCACGCCCGGCAAGGACGCGCGCCAGCGCCTTGCCGACCACGAGCTTGTGCGCGCCGCACGCATCCTCAAAGACATGAAGCGCGAGAATGAGCTCTGGATCGTGATGCTCCATCTCTCCCGCACATTGAATGACGAAACCGAGATGACTGCCCTGTCCGATCTCGCGCGCGATTTCGGCGATCAGAAACTCTCGCTCCGCATCGCCAAGAACGCGATGCTGCGCAACATCGTTCTGGCAGAACATGCCTATCCGACCGACGCCATGCCCGCATGGACACATCGCGGCCCGCCCGTGGAACGCGCCCTCGTCTATGGCCTGTCCCGGCAGGAAAGCGAATTCGACCCCAACGCCCTCAGTCCCGCAGGGGCGCGCGGTTTGATGCAGCTCATGCCCGGTACGGCACGCATCGTCGCAAAGCAGGTGGGTTTGCCTTATTCCCCCGCAAAGCTGACCGACCCTGTTTACAACACCACGCTTGGTGCCGCCCATCTCGGTGATCTCGTCGAGAACAGTTTCGACGGCTCATACATCATGAGCATTGCCGCCTACAATGCCGGCTCCTCGCGCGTGCGCGAGTGGGTAAACCGCTATGGCGACCCGCGCTCCACTGCCGTTGATCCGATCGACTGGATCGAGAACATCCCCTTCTCCGAAACGCGCAACTATGTGCAGCGCGTAATGGAAAATCTGGAAGTCTATCGGGGTCGGTTGAGCGGAAAGCCGGAGCCTGTCCGCATCGACCAGGACTTGCGCCGCCATACGGGGGCAGCGCCCATTACGGCGCCGCCGCCGACACCAAAGCCGAGCCATGTGCCGCTTGCGCCGCCTTCACCCGGCACGGCGTCTGCCGCTGGCATGACACCCGTCGTCGAGGCGGGAGACCGCTGACGGCATCCCCTACCCGCTATCTCGAAGTCCCATCGCGGAGAGTCCACACATGACCGCCCCTTATCGCGACATCTTTTATACGAGCCAGGACGGTCTGAAGCTCTATGCGCGCGAATATGGCGACCGCGCGTCACCCGGAACGCCAATCATCTGCCTGCCGGGCCTCACGCGAAACTCCCGCGACTTTGACACGCTCGCCGAGCATCTGGCAGCGCGACACCGCGTTCTCTGTCCCGACTTTCGAGGCCGAGGGCTTTCTGCCTGGTGTGACAACTGGTCGGACTATACACCCGTTCACGAAATGATGGACACGCTCGACCTGATGGGCGCAGCAGGCGTTGGTCAAGCCGTCTTTATCGGCACCTCGCGCGGCGGCCTTGTCACCATGGCGCTGGCTGCCTTCCGTCCCAATGTTATCAAGGCCGCGATCCTCAACGACATCGGGCCGGAAGTGGACAAGCGCGGCATTGAGCGTATCGCCGGATATGTCGGCCTGATGGAACCGCCCGCGACATGGGACGAAGCGGCAGTGAAGCTCCGCATGATGAACGAACGGGAGTTCCCGAACCTCTCGGCGGAAGAGTGGCGCGCCTTTACAAAGCGCACCTTCGCCGAGGAAGATGGCGCGCCGAAGCTCGACTACGATCCGAAGATAGGCACCGCCATGCGCAAGGGACTTGATGCCACAAAGGGTGAGATCCCAACCATGTGGCCGCAATTCACCTCGCTTGCGCAGAAGCCGGTTTTCGTCATTCGTGGCGAGAACTCCGACTTGCTGACCAAAGAAATCACAGAACGCATGGAAGAAGCCGGCCCCGATGTTTCCTCTCTGATGGTGAAAGATCGTGGCCATGCGCCCTTCCTTGATGAACCGGAAGTGCTCGCCGCCATAGATGAGTTCCTCACCCGCATTGAAGCCTGACGTCTCTATTCGTTCCGCGTTACCTCTGCCGCAAACTCCGCCGATGCATCGGTAGCATAGGGCGCGGCAAGAAGCGCTTCCGCCGCACCAATCCGCATGGCCGCTCGCACGGCGTGGTGCGCAACGCGGCGCAGCAAATCGATCTTGCGCATCGCATCATCAAGATAGACAAGTCGCTCGAACTCACCCTTGGCAGCAGCAGACAGAATGACCTGTTTGGCGTGGATGTATCCCTCTTCGAAGGATTGTCCGCTCTCAGTGAGCCACCGGACATCGGCACTCTCAGACAGAAGTCTCGAGCCTGACAGGAAGTCTACAAGCTTCATCCGATAGCTCGTAACTTCGTTTCTCACCGCCTCAGGAAACCGAACCTCCTGCTGTGCGCAGTCAGCCAGGCTTTGCAATTCTTTCGATAGTCCATTCCAGTGCTGCAAAGCCCGCAAAATATGCGCGAGCGTATCAGGCACACCAGCGGTGAGCCGCGCCACCGAAATCATGGCCGCATATTCACGGATCGTTTCTGAAAGCTGCGCAACCACGCCCACACGGCGGCGCAAATAGGCTCCCTGCCCCGTCGGGTCACTCAGATAGCTAACGCCCGCCGCGGTAACAAGACCGCCAAGCCGCCGCAATTCGAGCAGTAGGCTCGAGACACCCAGCGACGGCGTTTCGAGAAGCGTCCTGTCGAGATAATGCGGCCGTGCATCATTCTCCTCTTGCGATACGAACATGGTCTGAAGGCGCTTCGTCAACCGCTCACCCAAAAACCAGAACAGAATGACGCCACAGACATTGAAGAGCGTATGAAACAGCGCAAGCACGGTTGCCGGCTCGGATGGAAGACGGCCGGCCTGTGCAAGCCATGCACAAACCGCCACAAAGATCGGCAGCAGGGATAGCGCTATCACTCCCATCGTCAAACTGAAAATGACATGGCTTGCCGCGACACGCTTGGCATTCGGCGTCGCATTGATGACCGCAAGAATGGCGGGAACCGTGGAGCCGAGATTGGCGCCGATCACCGTGGCTGCACCTGCCTCAAGCCCGATCATACCGCCCGCAACAGCAGAAAGCGCAACCGCGATCGACGCGCTTGAAGACTGCACGAGAGACGTGATCGCAAATCCGATCAGGACGAAAAGTACATCCTGAAGAAAGCCACCCGGAAGCATATCAAGCGAGAAGCCCGGCGCGAGCCCCTCGAACATTTCCTTCAGCACCGCCACGCCGAGAAAGAAAAGACCGAAGCCGGTGACGGTTTCGCCAAGTGCGCCGCGCGATGTGCCCGGCGCCGTCAGTCGTACGGCCATGCCGATACCGATCATGGGCAGTGCAAGGACTTGAATATTTACATTAAGGCCAATAGTCGCCACCACCCAAGTCGTCATGGCGGTGCCAACATTGCTGCCAAATACGACCCAGATCGCCTGCCCGAGCGTCATCACACCGGCATTGACGAAGCCAATAGTCGCTATCACGACCGCGCTGGAGAACTGGACAAGCGTGGTGAGCGCGAAGCCTGCGGCAAGCCCCTTGAGCCGCGTATTCGTCCACCGCTCCAGAACAGTCTTGAGGGATTGCCCCGCAGCAACCTTCAACCCCTCCGTCATCAGCCACATGCCCACAAGCACGAGTCCGACACCACCCAGTAGTCCCGTCACATTCTCGATATTCATTTCGTCTCACACTCTCCATTCCCCGCCAATTATCACGGTCGCCGGAGTAAAAGAAAAGGCCGCCTCCGAAGAGACGGCCTTTCCAATATCGTTGCCAAATGGCGAGGCTTATTTTGCTAGCTGGTAGTGCATCACACCCCAGGCGAGCCAGCCCTTGTCGGCACCTTCTACCCAGCGTTCGAGCCCGGTGAGCATGTTGTCGAGATAGGTTGCACTTGCATCTTTTGTCAGTCGCTCATAATTCGCCTTTAACTCCTCACCCACTCGCCAATAGTGTCTGCGAAGCTGATGCGTCATTTCCGCAACTTCAATCTTTTCAAACCCGCGCTCC
>JBAYOU010000010.1:0-13130 GCA_041678065.1 Parvibaculum sp.
GCGGAAGAGCTTGATCTCTCTTCGCTGGATGATGGGACAATCGTGCTCTCGGAAGGAGAGGGCGCAAAAGGGGTCTGGTACGCCTTCGCTCTGCGCAATCGGGGAGAGGAGCCGATAACGCGCCTCCTCGTGGCAGACCACCGTGCAGATGGTTTCACAAATCTGTTCTGGCCGCGCCCGCAGGTCATTTTTGATCGCGCGCTCACAGCAGGTGGTGAAGATCCCCAGCCACAGGCCGCGCGGACAAGGGCTGGTTTTTCCGTTTACACGCTGTTTGGCGACCCGCAGAACAGCATGACGGTTGCGTTGCATGCAGATCGCAACGGAGAGCCGGGACTTTATCTCTGGCATGAAGCCGCATGGGAAGGTTTCACCCGCCGTCTCTCCTTCATCGAAGGTGGCATGCTCGCGGTGATTGCCGCTTTCGGCATCTATATGACCGCGCTCGGCATCCTCACACGGGTAGCAGCCGCGCGCGCTACGGCAGCGGTTCTTGGCGCGGGCTTTCTGGTACTCTTTACGGAGTTCGGCTATCTCGGCAGCCTGCTCTCACTCTCGCCTTGGTGGGAACTTTTCTGCCGCACGGCAGCACTCGCGCTCTTCACTTCTGCCATCTTTACGCTGGAGCGCTTCTTCCTTGAAAGCGAGCGCCGTTCTGTCGAACTGGCGCAGGCGACGCGCTGGTTGAGCTACGCCGTTCTGGCGGGCATTCCGCTCGCGCTGTTCACCGTCTCTGGCGGCGCGCTTTATGTGCGTCTCTTTCTTGCTACGGCACTTCTCGGCGGTGCGCCGCTCGTCGTTATGGCGGCACTGCGGGGTGTGCGACCGGCGCAATTGCTCATTCCGGGGGCCGCTCTCTTCCTCATTGCGGGTTTTCTTGCTGCCTTTCATGCAGTTGGCTGGCTTGACAATTTCACAGGCACCGCGCTTGCGGGCGGGGTCTTCACTGCGGCCCTCACGCTTTTTGCGTTCGCTGCCGCCTATCACGCGCAAGGCGGTCGCCGCCGCGCCGATATCGGCACATTGCGCAGCGAGCAGCGCCATGCTTTCGCCCTCACCGGTGCGCGCATGGGTGTGTGGGACTGGGATATCGCAAGCGACAATCTCTATGTCTCGCCCTCTATCGAGGCAATGCTCGGGCTTGATGCTGGTACGCTTGAAGGCAATGAACTCGCGTGGCGCGAACATATGCACCCCGCAGACCGCGAAACCTATCGCACGGCGCTGAATGCCTATATCGGGCGGGGCAATGTTTCCTTCTCGCTCGAATTCCGCATGCGCCATTCAGACGGCGTCTTTCGCTGGGTGGCGCTGTCGGCAAGTTGTGTTGCGGGGCCTGAAAATTATGCGACGCGCTGCATCGGCACGGTGAGAGATATTTCCGCGCAGAAGCTCGCCGAAGAAAGGCTCATGCATGACAGCGTGCATGACAGTCTGACGGGCCTGCCAAACCGCGCCCTCTTCATGGACCGTATGGAGCGTGCCATTCGCCGCCGCGGTTTGCTGGAGCGCCCACGCGCCGCGCTGCTGCTGATCGATCTTGATCGCTTCAAGACAGTGAATGACAGTATCGGCCATTCAGGAGGCGACGCGCTGCTGATCGCCATTGCCCGCCGCCTTGAATCGCTCGTCACCATAGATGACACGGTCGCCCGCATTGGGGGTGATGCTTTTGCGGTACTGCTCACCACGCGCACCGAGCGTGGCGACGCACTTGCCTTTGCCGAACAGGCAAGCGAGTTTCTGCGCCAACCTATCGAGATTGCCGATCATGAAGTCTATCCGACCTGCTCCGTCGGCATCGCGATTTGCGAGGATACGCATGAGCATCCCGTCGAGCTGCTGACGGAAGCCGAGATTGCGATGTATCGCGCGAAGAAATCCGGCAAGGCACGGATCGAGCTTTTCGAGCCCGGCATGCGCAAGGATACAGATGACAGCCTCTCGCTCGAAACGGATCTGCGCCACGCCATTGAGCGGCGTGAGATGGAGGTTTATTACCAGCCCATCATGTCGCTGCATGATGGTGCGGTGCGCGGCTTTGAGGCGCTGATCCGCTGGAACCATCCGAAAGACGGGCTTCTCACACCGGACAGTTTCGTACCGCTCGCCGAAGAACTTGGCGTCATCACCGAGATCGGCCGCTTCGCACTCCGTGCCGCAAGCGAGGAACTGGCCACCTGGCAGAAACTTTTTCCGATGGAGAAGCCGCTTTTCGCAAGCGTCAATGTGTCGAGCAGGCAATTGCTGCGCCATGATCTGATCGACGACGTAAAGCGCGTGCTTAACCGCATCGACATTGAGCGTGGGTCTCTGAAGCTCGAAGTGACGGAATCTCTCGTCATGGAGAATCCGGAATTTGCCGCCAACATGCTTCGTCGCCTCAAGGAGTTGGGCGCTGGTCTTTCGCTTGATGATTTCGGCACCGGCTATTCAAGCCTGAGCTATCTGCAACGCTTCCCCTTCGATACGCTGAAGGTGGATCGCTCCTTCGTGGCTGGTATGTCGGCGGATCGTGAAACGCCGCTCATCATCCGCTCCATGGTCACGCTGGCGCATGACCTCGGCATGGAGGTTGTGGCGGAGGGGACGGAAAGCGAGACGCAGGCCGCTGATCTGCGCGCCATGGGATGTGACTATGGGCAGGGCTATTATTTCGGCCAGCCCATGCGCGCGGCTGAGGCGCTCGATTTCATCGCGCATCACTGGAAGCGATAAGCCTCCTCAGGCGTGACCCGCATCTGCCGACAGAAGCGAAATGTCGATGCCGAGCTTTGCAAGTGCGCCATCATATTTCGCGTCGAGATCGAGCCCGAAAAGAAGCTCGGGGTCGGGGTCACAATGGAGCCAGCCATTCGCCTGGATTTCCGCATCAAGCTGTCCCGGTGCCCATCCCGCATAGCCGAGTGCGAGGAGCGCGCGGGCCGGGCCGGCGCCGGAAGCCATGGCGCGGAGAATATCGACACTTGCCGTGAGGCCGACATCTTCATCGACCGGCAGCGTTGATTCTTCCGAGAAGTAATCCTGCGTGTGGAGCACAAAGCCACGCCCGACTTCCACCGGGCCGCCCGCAAGCACGGGGCATCTGATCTCATTTGCGCGCCGGTCGCCGGAGACGGGAATGGCAAGCCGCTCCAGCAAATCAGGGAAAGTTACATTGTTCGCAGATTTGTTCACGACGATACCCATGGCACCGTCGGGATTGTGGACGCACATATAAATGACCGTGCGCTCGAAGCGATCATCGCTCATGCTCGGCATGGCGATCAGCATCTTGCCTTCAAGAAAGCCGTCTTCGTCGGGGCGATAGGTCAGACCGGACGACATAAGGCTCATGGCGTACACTGCCTCCGTGTCGATGGGCGCAACAGGCGCCTGATGTTGAAATCCTGCACTTTCGCGCGTCGGATGTCACGTCTGTCCGCCTCTGATGACAAAGCCGTCATGTGTGCGGCAGCGTGATTGCGACTATTATGGCAACAGGATGATGGCGGCTTCGCGGCAGCATGAGGGGCGATGACGAAGGCAGGGTTAATGAGGAAAGTGCAGGCTCTCGCGCTTTTCATGGGCTTTACGGCGGCAACCCTGATGGCGCCACCGGCGGCGCATGCGCGTGGGGCAGAAGCCGTGACGCGGATTTCGTTATTGGCTGGGCCGGATGCGCATGATGGCGCGCCCTTCCTTGCTGGCCTTGAACTCGACCTCGCTCCGGGCTGGAAAACTTATTGGAAGCGGGCGGGCGATTCGGGCTTTGCGCCGCACTTCGACTGGTCCGCTTCGGAGAATGTTGCGACTGTCGATCTGCGCTGGCCAGCGCCACGTCGCTTCGATGAGCCGGGCGACACGACTTTCGGCTACAAGGGTGAAGTGATTTGGCCGCTGCTTGTTGAGCCTGTTGATGCAAACGCGCCAGTGGCGCTTCGCCTGACGGTGCAGTATGGCGTCTGCGCAACTATCTGCATTCCCCGTCAGGATGACATTGAACTTGTGATACCGCCTTCATCGACTGAAGGAAGTGCGCGCGCTGAAAATGCAGCCGCACCGAAACTCCGCGCTGCCCTTGCGCGTGTGCCGGTGCCCGCCGCCGATCCTGGCATTCTGGATATTCGCTGGCGGGAAGATGCCGCCCCCACGCTCGAGATGGAACTGAAAGGCTGCGGCACCGGTTGTGTGCCGCCGCAACTGGTGGTCGAGGAGCCACGCCATATCTGGTTCGGCCAGCCCGAGATCAGGCGACACGGCAATAATGTCCGCTATTCCATGCCGGTCGAGGTGCTCTCCCCCGGCATGATCGAGGGCGAAGAGCTTGTCGTCATTCTTTCGGATGAAAAAGAGGCGCTGCTCTTCCGTCTGAAAATGTGACGCGGGGGAGACTGGTGCCGCCCCGCGAATGGGGCTTTAATGCGGCCCTTATTCTGCGGGCACCGATCCCGCGCCGATAGCACCCCGGAAACAGGAGGAGGTTCCCATGGCCATCAATGTCGGAGACAAGATACCCGAAGCGACCCTGATGCAGTTGACGGATAAGGGTCCGGCCCCTGTGAAGACGGGCGATTTTTTCAAGGGCCGCAAGGTCGTGGTCTTTGCGCTGCCCGGCGCGTTCACGCCGACCTGCTCCAACCAGCACCTTCCCGGCTTCGTGAAGAGCGCCGATGATATTCGCGCCAAGGGCGTGGATGAAATCGTTTGCCTCTCCGTCAACGATGCTTTCGTGATGGGTGCGTGGGGCAAGCAACAGGGTACGGATGGCAAGGTCACCATGCTGGGCGACGGCAATGGCGATTTCACCAAGGCTCTTGGCCTCGATTTTGACGGCTCGGGCTTCGGCATGGGCACGCGTTCGTTGCGCTATTCCATGCTGGTGGATGATGGCGTCGTAAAGAGCCTCAACAAGGAACAGAACCCGGGCGAGGCGAAAATCTCCGGCGCTGAAAATATTCTGAGCCAGCTCTGATCCGACCAGCGAAACAGATGAAGGCAGCCTCTTGTGAAAGGGGCTGCCTTTTTCTTTTCGCAGCGTGTGGCTTATCTGAGGAGGTAAGGCGCCATGCCCTGCCGGGCGAGCGCATCGGCACGGTCATTTTCGGGGTGATCCGAATGCCCCTTCACCCAATGCCATGAGACGTCGTGCCGCTCGATCGCTGTTTCGAGGCGTTGCCAGAGTTCGGCATTTTTCACCGGCTTCTTTGCGGCTGTCTTCCACCCGTTTTTCTTCCAGCCGTGAATCCATTTGGTGATGCCATCCTTCACATAGATCGAATCCGTGTGAATGCGCACTTTCATGCCCCGCTTCAGTGCTTCGAGCCCCTGAATGGCTGCCGTCAGCTCCATGCGGTTATTCGTGGTGACCGCCTCGCCGCCGCAAATCTCTTTCTCATTTCCCTTGTAAAGCATGAGAACGCCCCAGCCACCCGGCCCCGGATTGCCCGAGCAGGCACCATCCGTATAAAGATCAACGACATCATCGCTCATGCGTCGAGTCCATAGCCCGTAGGCGATGTGATGCTGCGGTGGAAACGAAGGCGCAGGAGATATTCATTCGGGTTCTTCGGCCTGACAAATGCGCCTTCCGGATGGTTGATCCAATCATAAAGCCGCGTCAGCAGAAAGCGCATCGCAGCTCCCCGCGCGAGGAGGGGAAGGGCAGCCAACTCATCCTTGCCCATCGGGCGCACTTGCGCATAGGCCTGAAGCAGACCGCGCGCCTTGGTGATGTTGAAGGCCCCATCTTCTTCAAAGCACCATGCATTGAGGCAGATGGCGAGGTCATAGGCGAAAGCGTCATTGCAGGCGAAATAAAAGTCGATAAGGCCGGAAAGTCTGTCACCAATGAAGAACACATTGTCGGGGAAAAGATCGGCATGAATGACGCCGGAGGGAAGATGGCGCGGCCAGTCCCTCGATAGTTCGGCAAGTTCTTTTTCAATCTCTGCCGCAAGGCCGGGCTTGTAGCCGTCGATCCCGTCGCGGCAGGAAAGAAACACTCCCCGCCAGCCTTCAACATCGAGGGCATTACGGCGTGAGAGCACAAAGCCGTCTCCTGCGAGATGGAGATCTGCGAGTGCTCGCCCCACTTCAACGCAATGGCGTGGCTGCGGCCTGCGAACGGAAACACCATCAAGAAAGGAGATGATCGCCGCCGGGCGACCGGCTAGATGACCCTGCATCTCACCCGCCCTGTTGCGGATCGGCGTCGGGCAGGTGAGGCCGCGTTCCGCCAGATGGTTCATCAGGCCGAGAAAGAAAGGCAGTTCCTCTTCCACCACACGCTTTTCATAAAGGGTGAGAATGTAGAACCCATTATTCGTATGAAGAAGAAAGTTGGAGTTCTCGACACCTTCAGCAATTCCCTTGAAGGAAAGCAGATCACCCAGATCATATGTGGCGAGAAAAGCACGCAGCTCCTCGTCGCTGACTTCGGTGTAGACCGCCATACCGCCCCCGTCAGCCTGCCAGCACGCGCGGAAGCTTGAACTGCACCGCCTCACGCCGCACGGACACTTCCTCGACCGTCACATCGAAGCGCTCCTTGAAGGCAGTGATGACTTCATTGACGAGAATATCCGGGGCACTTGCTCCTGCGGTAAGCCCGACAGTCGCCGGATTTCCGAGCGCCGCCCAGTCAATATCGGCGGCCCGTTGAACAAGCGCGGCATAGGCGCAGCCGGAGCGTTCGGCCACTTCGACAAGTCGCATCGAGTTGGACGAGTTCGGCGCGCCAATAACGAGCATCGCGTCCACCCGCGGCGCAATTTCCTTCACCGCTTCCTGCCGGTTCGTGGTGGCGTAACAGATATCTTCTTTGTGCGGCCCCGCGATGGAAGGGAAGCGACGGCGCAGCACGGCAACGATCCCTGCTGTGTCATCAACGGAGAGCGTGGTCTGCGTCACAAAGGCGAGCTTTCCCGGATCATGTGGTTCGAATGTTTCCGCATCTGCAATCGTCTCGATCAGCTTCACGCTGCCTTCGGGCAATTGCCCCATTGTGCCTATGACTTCGGGGTGGCCGGCATGGCCGATCAGCACAATTTCAAGCCCGCGCGCGTGGAGCCGCTCGGCTTCCACATGAACCTTGGAAACGAGAGGGCATGTCGCATCGAGATAGAAGAGTTCCCGCGCTTGCGCTTCTGCGGGCACAGATTTCGGAACACCATGCGCGGAGAAGATGACCTTCGCGCCTTCCGGCACTTCGTCCAGTTCCTCCACGAAGATGGCGCCCTTGCGCTCCAGATCTTCCACCACATAGCGATTGTGAACGATCTCATGGCGCACATAGACGGGTGGGCCATATTTTTCCAGCGCGAGTTCCACGATCTGGATTGCCCTGTCCACGCCCGCGCAAAAGCCGCGCGGACTTGCAAGCAGCAGCGTCAGGGGGGGCTTTGCCGGTCTATCGTTCATGTCGTCTGCTCTGGGCGAGCTTTGCTGACCCGCTGGAATTTCGTCTTCGGAGAAGCGCCTTCTCCGCCTTGTGACTTTGAGGCCACTCCGATAGAGTTTCGGCGCCGCCGGGGTGCTCGGACCTTGCCTAACCATATGAAATGCAAGGCTTTAGGGGCCACCCCTGCCGGGTAATAGAGGGGCCCGCTGAGGGAAAGTCAAGAAAGCCTGCCCGCTGCGGCGGCCAATCCTGCAAACAGATCGAGTGTGCCATATGCCGTCTCCGACCGTGCTTCGCCGACCGCTGAACTTCTCTCGCCGCGTGTCCCGTGCGCCTCTGCTGGCCACACTTGCGGCGCTTGCGCTGGCAGGCTGTGGCATGTTCGGAAGCAGCACCAAGGAGGGAGGAACCCCCCTTTATCCATGCCCGGCAGTGGGCATCCTGCAGGAAACCGAAAACATCACGCTGGTGCGCGGCACAGGCGCCGATCTCACCGATGTTATCCTAAGGGCAGAGATGGGAAGGGTGGTGTCGAAATGCACCTACAATACGAGCGATTCTACCATCACCGTTGATCTTGCCTTTGACGGCATCGCGGAGCTTGGGCCTGCCGCCAACTCGCGTGAATTTACGTTGCAGACTTTCGTGGCTGTCACGCGCCGCTACAGTGCCTTCGACAAAAAGCAGATTTACAATGTCCCTGTCGTCTTTGAGGCGGGCCAGCGGCAGATGCGCTTTGTTCAGTCGGTTGACGGGACAGTGCTGCCCTATGGCGAGAATGCGGATGGCCGCATCTACCAGATTCTGATCGGCTTCCAGCTCACGCCGGAGCAGCTTCAGTACAACCGGAAGATGCCTTATTCCGCTATTCGCTAGGATAAAGACGTCAGAAATGGGGGCAGAATTTCCTCGTTTGACTCTGGCGGGGCCGTCCATATTATCTGCCAGACACAGATGAACTCTGCGGGAGAGACCGGAGCTGGCTGAAGCTGGTATACCGGAGCCGAAGGAGCAACCGCCCCGGAAACTCTCAGGCAAAAGGACCGCAGGGGGATGAATCTCTGGAAAGCAGGCCGGAACCGATAATCCGGTCTCACCGAAGGGCGCAAGCGGCAGGCGACTCCCTGCCGCGAAATCTCTCAGGTTCCGCGACAGAGTGGGGCGCTGCAAGCGGAGAATTCCGCCGGGTAGCGGGCCACCTCGATTCGTGAAATCCCAACGGGCAACCGGCGGACGGAACCTGGAAGATCATGATGGAAACTCTCAAAACAACGCCTCTCCATGCGCTGCATGTGGAACTTGGCGCGAAGATGGTTCCCTTCGCAGGCTATGACATGCCCGTGCAGTACCCTACGGGCGTACTCACCGAGCATCTTCATACGCGCGAGGCGGCGGGGCTTTTTGACGTGTCTCATATGGGACAGGCCTTTCTGAAGGGGCCGGACCATGCAACGGTCGCAGCCGCGCTCGAAGCGCTTGTCCCCGGCGATATCCGCGATCTCGCGGTCGGCGCGATGCGCTACACGCTGTTCCTGAATGACAAGGGCGGCATCCGCGATGACTTCATGGTCACGCGGATGGAAGAGGATGGCGTCCTCTATCTTGTCGTGAATGCAGCCTGCAAGGATGCAGATTTCGCGCATCTCGAAGCCAATCTTCCTGCAGGCGTAACACTGGAGCGCCTTGAGAAGCGCGGCCTGATCGCCCTTCAGGGGCCGAAAGCTGTTGAAGTGCTTGCCCGTTTTGCCCCTGACGCCACCTCGCTCGGCTTCATGACATGCACCGAAATGGATGTGGCCGGTGCGCCCTGCCTTGTGAGCCGCGCAGGCTACACGGGCGAGGATGGTTTCGAGATTTCCGTTCCTGAGGCAGAGATGTTATCGCTGGTGAAGAAGCTCTTCGTGGAAGCGGAGGTGAAGCCCATCGGTCTTGGCGCGCGTGATTCGCTGCGCCTTGAGGCAGGGCTTTGCCTTTATGGTCACGACATTGACGAGGAGACGACGCCGGTTGAGGCGGGCCTCACCTGGACGATCGCCAAGCGCCGCCGCGAGGAAGCGAATTTCCCCGGCGCGAAAATCATTCTCGACCAGATCGCAAATGGCGCGGCGCGCAAGCGTGTGGGCATTTTGCCAGAAGGTAAGGCGCCTGCCCGCGAAGGCACGGAAATCACCGATGCGTCAGGTCGCAAGATCGGCTTGGTCACAAGCGGCGGCTATGGGCCGACTATAGGCGGGCCGATTGCAATGGGCTATGTCGAGACGCCATTTGCGAAAGTGGATACCGCAATCGACCTCATGGTACGGGGGAAGGGGCGTCCGGCGAAGGTTGCGCCGATGCCTTTTGTGACAAAACGTTTCCACAAGCCGGACTGAAGAGCGCGGCGGATAAAAAATCAGAGGAATTACAGATGAGCGACATTCGTTTTACGGATCAGCATGAGTGGGTGCGCCTTGATGGTGACATCGCCACTATCGGCATCAGCGACTATGCGCAGGAGCAGCTTGGGGACGTGGTGTTCGTCGAACTGCCGGAAGTGGGCAAGGAGCTTGCGGTGGGCGACGAAGCAGCCGTTGTTGAAAGCGTCAAGGCGGCGAGCGAGGTCTATACGCCTGTCACCGGTGAAGTCATTGATGTGAACACCGATCTCGAAGCAACGCCCGCCGGCGTCAACGAGGATGCGCTGGGCGATGGCTGGTTCATCAAGCTGCGCATCTCTGATCCCTCCGAACTCGACAAGCTGATGGACGAAGCGGCCTATGCCGAATTCGTCGAGAGCCTCCAGTAAGGCAAACATCTCAACGGACCAACCGCCCCGAGGGCGAAAGGAACTGCGAAGCCATGCGTTACCTGCCACTGACAGATGCTGACCGGCGCGACATGCTCGGTGTCATCGGCGCGAAAAGTGTCGATGAACTGTTCCGCGACGTGCCTGAAAGCGCCCGCCGCGAAGGACTGGTCGATCTGCCACGCCGGAAAGGTGAGCTGGAGGTCGAACGTCTGCTGGGTCGCATGGCCGCAAAGAATGTGGCGGCGGGCTCCGTGCCTTTCTTTGTCGGCGCAGGCGCCTATCGCCACCACGTTCCGGCATCGGTGGATCATCTGATCCAGCGCTCGGAATTCCTCACCTCCTACACGCCTTATCAGCCGGAAATCACGCAGGGCACGCTGCAATATCTCTTCGAGTTCCAGACACAAGTGGCAATGATCACCGGCATGGAGGTGGCGAACGCCTCCATGTATGACGGCTCGACGGGCTGTGGCGAGGCGGTGCTCATGGCACATCGCGTGACCAAGCGGCGCAAGGCGGTGCTCACAGGCACGCTCCACCCGCAATATGCAGAAGTGGTGAAGAACCTTTCGGAGTTTGGCGGGTATGAACTCGAAATCATGCCGCCAGCTCTTCCGGGTGAAGCTTTCGATGTGGCGGATCGCATTTGCGACAAGACAAGCTGCATCGTCGTGCAGACGCCGGACTTCTTCGGCGAACTGCATGACCTGCGCGCCATTGCCGACGCCGCCCACGCAAAGGGCGCGCTGCTGATTGCCGTGGTGCCGGAAATCGTCTCGCTTGGTGCTGTCACACCGCCCGGCGAAATGGGGGCGGATATTGTGGTGGGCGAGGGCCAGTCCATCGGCAACGGCCTCAACTTTGGCGGCCCTTATGTCGGCCTCTTTGCCACGCGCGAGAAGTTCGTTCGCCAGATGCCGGGCCGCCTCTGTGGTGAAACGGTTGATGCCGAAGGCAATCGCGGCTTTGTGCTGACGCTCTCCACGCGCGAACAGCATATCCGCCGCGAAAAGGCGACTTCGAATATCTGCACCAATTCCGGTCTGTGCAGCCTCGCCTTCACTATCCACATGTCGCTGCTGGGCGAGGAAGGTTACAAGCGCCTGGCCCGCATCAACCACGCTGCGGCATCAAAGCTTGCGGCACTTCTTGCGAATGTGCCGGGCGTCGAAGTTTTGAACCGCACCTTCTTCAACGAATTCACCATGCGCCTGCCAAAGCCGGCTGCGGAAGTAGTGGATGCGCTGGTGGAGAAGGGCGTGCTGGGCGGCGTTCCCGCATCGCGCCTCTGGCCAGACCGGCCCGAGGTTGAAAACCTTCTCATCGTCGCCTCGACGGAGATCAATACGGATGATGACCGCGCCGCATATGAAGCCGCGCTGAAAGAGGTGCTCTGATGTCCGGTATGAACAGGCAGGGTCGTCCGACCTCGATCAGCAACACAGCGCATAGCGGTTCGCGCAACACCACCTTTACCGGCAATCGCGCGCTGGAGCTTGAAGAGCCGCTTCTCTTCGAGATCGACAATCCGGGTGCGTGCGGTGTGGATTTGGATGAACCGGAAGGCTTCACGTCGCATCTCGGAGTGTTGGAGCGGAAGGGCCGCATCGGCCTGCCGAGCTTGTCCGAGCCGGAAGTCGTGCGCCACTATGTGCGGCTTTCCTCGAAGAATTACTCGATTGATGCGGGGCTTTATCCGCTCGGCTCCTGCACGATGAAGCACAATCCGCGCCTCAACGAAAAGATGGCGCGGCTTCCGGGCTTTGGTGATGTACATCCGCTTCAGCCGCAGCAGACGGTGCAGGGCGCAATCGAACTGATGAGCGAACTCGCCCATTGGCTGCGTGAACTGACCGGCATGCCGGGCGTGGCGCTTTCGCCTAAGGCGGGCGCTCATGGCGAACTTTGCGGCATGATGGCCATTCGCGCAGCACTCATGGCGCGTGGCGAGGATGCGCAGCGCACCCGCGTACTCGTGCCGGAATCAGCCCATGGCACCAACCCCGCAACAGCAGCGCTTCTCGGCTACAAGGTGGAGGCCATTCCCGCCACGGATGAAGGCCGCGTTGATCTTGAAGCTTTCAAATCGAAGCTCGGGCCGGATGTGGCAGCCATCATGCTGACCAATCCGAATACATGCGGCCTTTTCGAGCGCGATATCGTGGATATCGCAAAGGCGGTGCATGAGGCTGGCGCCTATTTCTATTGCGACGGCGCGAATTTCAACGCGATTGTGGGTCGCGTGCGGCCGGGTGATCTCGGCATCGATGCGATGCATATCAACCTGCACAAAACCTTTTCCACGCCGCATGGCGGTGGCGGGCCGGGTGCGGGGCCGGTGGTCTTCTCAGAAGCACTCGCGCCCTTCGCCCCGCTTCCTTATGTCGTTTCTGATGAAGAAGGTTTCCGGCTCATCGAGACGAATGAAGAAGCGAAGGCCGATGGCACAACGCCTTTTGGCCGCATGACCGCTTTCCACGGCCAGATGGGCATGTTTGTGCGGGCGCTCGCCTATATGATGAGCCACGGCTCGGACGGGCTGCGTCAGGTGGCGGAAGACGCCGTGCTCAGCGCAAACTATGTGCTCGCTTCGCTGAAGGACGATATGTCGGCCTCCTTCGAAGGGCCATGCATGCATGAAGCGCTTTTTGATGATCGCTTCCTCAAGGGTACGGGCATTGAAACGCTCGATTTCGCCAAGGCGATGATCGACGAAGGCTATCACCCGATGACCATGTATTTCCCGCTGGTCGTTCACGGGGCAATGCTCATTGAGCCGACGGAAACGGAATCGAAGCAATCCATCGACCTCTTCATTGCGACGTTGAAAGATCTCGCTCGTGCTGCGAAGTCCAATGACAAGGAGCGCTTTACCGGCGCTCCCTTCATGGCACCGCGGCGCAGGCTGGATGAAACAGCGGCTGCGCGGAAGCCGGTGCTTCGCTGGGCGCCTTCGGCACC
>JBAYOU010000011.1:0-13058 GCA_041678065.1 Parvibaculum sp.
ATGCCGCTCAAATAGTCGCCCAGCAGGATGATGCCGAAGAGCGCCGCCTGAACGGTCTCTGTCTTGGAGAAAGTATTGCCGACCGCGAAGTTGCGATAGGCAAAGAGGCCGACAAGGAGAAGCGTCCCGAAAATCTGCGCAAGACCGCCCATTCCCGCATAGAGCACAAACAGCCCATGCATCTGCGGCAGCTCTGCGCCGGTCAGCAGCATCAGCGTGGTGAAATAGACCACCGCCACCGGCACGCCATAGAGGAAACGAATATAGGTGGCGGCGGTCGTTGATATCTCACCGGCAAGCCGCTTCTGCAAAGCCGAGCGAAAGTTCTGCAAAAAGGCAGCACCAATGGTAAGCGCAACCCAAAGCGGCATGATCTGCCTTCTACTCGGTGATTGCGCCGTAAACCAGTTGCTGGAGTTGCGGGCGGAACGGATAGGTGGAGGAGGGATAAAGCTGCGTCAAAAAAATGGCGATCAAATCTTCTGACGGATCGATCCAGAAATAGGTTGATGCAGCGCCACCCCATGAGAAATTGCCGGGCGAGCCCACGGCCTGTGCTTCCGCCGGGTCAAGCGTCACCTGAAAGCCAAGCCCAAAGCCCGCACCTTCTGCCGCAAGCTCGCTGAAAGCCGAGCGCGACATTTCCTTCATCGTTTTGCCGCCGGGCAGATGGTTCATGGTCATGAATTCAATGGTCTTGGGCGAGCAGATGCGCACGCCCTCAAGCTCGCCGCCATTGAGCAGCATCTGGCAGAAGCGCCAGTAATCCCGCATCGTCGAGACAAGGCCGCCCCCACCGGAAAGGAAGCGCGGCGGCTTCGCATAGCTGCTCGTTTCATCACCCACATCCATGATGCCGGATTTCTTGGTGACGGGGTTGCGGAAATAATTGGTCGCAAAGCGCCCGAGCTTTTCCTTCGGCACAAAGAAGCCGGTATCCACCATGTCGAGCGGCGCGAAGATACGGCTCTCGAGAAACTCGTCGAGCGGGCGGCCCGAGAGTACCTCCACGAGATAGCCACACACATCGGTCGCAACCGAATAGCTCCAATGCTTGCCGGGCGAAAAGAGCAGGGGAAGCTCTGACAGCTTTTCTACCATCTCTTTCAGCGAAAGGTTCGCGGTAGCCGCACCATCAATACCCGCCTTGCGGTAAAGCGCGTCAACCGGATGCTCCTGCATGAAGCCATAAGTGAGGCCCGACGTATGGGTGAGCAGATCGCGGATCGTCATCTCCCGCTCGCAGGGCACAGTTTCATAAGAATCCTCTGTGCCGCCCGCCCAGACCTTCAGTTTCGAGAAGGCCGGAATATAGCGCGACACCGGATGGGTGAGCTGAAAGCGGCCTTCCTCGTACAGCATCATCAGCGCAAGGCTGGTGATGGGCTTCGTCATGGAATAGATGCGGTAGATCGTGTCCTTTTCCAGCGGCAGCCCGCGTTCGCGGTCGCGCTGGCCCACCACTTCATGATGGGCAATCTCGCCATGCCGCGAGATGAGCGTGGAAAAGCCCGCAATCTTGCCCCGGTCCACATAGGAGCCGAAATAATTACGAATATAGGAGAGACGCGCCGGATCCAGGCCGACATCTTCCGGTTTTGCAATGGGTGTCATGATGTTCATTGTCGTCTCTCCCTCATTTTTCTTCTTGTCGTTATCTGCCGGTCAGCCCCGGTCGGGCGGTGCGCTGAGCGCCTTGAACAAATCTTCCGCCCGGCGCGCGCGGGCCGCTATGGCGCCGGCATTATCCGGGTCGAGCGATACGGCCTCCCAACCCTCGGATGATTTGCGCAAGCGAAAGTTCGCGCGCATGTGGCCGCATCGTGTGAGAAAAGGGGTCAACAGGCCCCGCTCGTTCAGGCGGAAATCAATATCGAAAGGCGAGCCCTCAGCGGCGATGGTAAGCCTCCGCCGGTCATGTTCGGTTATGAGATCGCCCGGAAACCGGACAACGATACCCAAGCTCGTGCCCCCATGTGAATACGCGAAAAACGGCGCCTCACTCTACACGAGACGCAGCGCCATGTGGCCTGTTTCGTTGCGCTCTCACTCTAGCACCGGAAACAATCCACAACTTCTGCAATCCACTTCTTGGGGTTCTCTTTCAGCTCCAGCGGCGTCTTCCCGTTGCGCACCACCACCATGTCCAGATCGGGAATTATGACGGTATACTGCCCCTCATAGCCATTGGCCGAGAAGCTGCCCGGCCCCGCAAGGCCAAGCCACCAATGCGCACCGTAGGGCGCTTCCGCGCCCTGCTGCTGCCATGTCGGCGTGCGCGCATAGTCCACCCAGCCTTCCGGCAGAAGACGCTCTCCTTCCCACACGCCATCGCGGAGATAGAGAAGGCCGAACCGCGCAAAGTCTCGTGGGGAGCAGAAGCAGAAGGATGAGCCGATAAAGGTGCCTGCTGCATCAAACTTCGGAACCGGTGTTTTCATGCCGAGCGGGTCGAAAAGCCGTTCCCGCATGAAGCGGTGGAAATCCTCGCCCTTGGCGCCCAGCGCACGCGTGGCACAGCGGCTGACTATATTCGTCGTGCCGCTGGCATAAGACCAATAGCTGCCCGGCTCATGCTCAAGCGGGAAAGAGGCGGCAAAATGGGCCGTGTCGTCTTTCCCCTCACCCCATAGCATCGCGATCACATCAGACGGATGCTCCGGCATATAATCCTCGCGAAAGCCAAGCCCGCTCGACATGCGGAGCAGCAAGTCAAGCGTGATCGCTTTTCGCGGATCGCCCGGCGCCGACCATTCCGGCACATCGGCGGGCGCGTGAATGTCGATCTTGCCGTCGCCCACCAGAATGCCGACTAGCGCATGGGTGATGCTTTTAGCCTTCGACCAGGAAGGACAGGTGTGCTCCGGCGCGTGGGTCTGCGCATATTGCTCATGGATGAGCTTGCCGCCCTTCACAATGACAGTGCCGAAAGTCTCGCCCAGTTCCGCTGAGGGGTTCTCGCTGAAAGCTGCGTCCATCAGCCGGGCAAAACGGGCCTTGTCCATATCTTCGGGCAGGCCGTCTTTCGGCCAGTCGCTCGTCGGCCAGGGCACGCCAGCAGGTTGGGCGGGCAGGGTCGGCAACTCGGTCTTGTTCATCATCTCTCCCGGAATCGGCCTTCATTTGTGTGCGCCGATGGTGCCCGCTATCCTCGCCACCAACAAGCGTTCAGGGGAGGACGAGATGGCGTTGCCGAGACTGGAGATTGACGGGGAGTGGTTCCGGGATATCGAGGGAAGGCGTCGCATTCTGCGTGGCGTCAATCTCGGTGGCGACTGCAAGGTGCCCTATACCCCGAACGGGCACACCAATATCCCGACCGATTTTTCAGATCACCGGACCGTCTCCTTTGTGGGCCGGCCCTTTCCACTCGCCGAGGCCGATGAGCATTTCTCGCGGCTTCAGGCATGGGGCTTCAACTGCCTGCGCCTGCTGACGACATGGGAAGCGGTCGAGCATGAAGGCTCGCGTCGCTATGACGAGGCCTATCTCGATTATTTCGCCACGCTCTGCCGCATGGCGGGTGAATACGGCATGTATGTCTTTGTGGACTTCCATCAGGATGTCTGGAGCCGCATGACGGGCGGCGACGGCGCGCCCGGCTGGCTTTTCGATGCGGTCGGCCTCGACTTCACCAAGTTCCATGCCGCAGGTGCGGCGCATGTCATGCAGTACAAATATGACTTCGCGCGCGGCGGGCGGCAGGAAGAGAACTATCCGACCATGACATGGTCGCAGAACTACAAATATCCCGCCAACGGGATCATGTGGACGCTCTTCTTTTCCGGTAACACTTTCTGTCCGGACTTTCTTGTTGAAGGCCGCCCCGCACAGGATTTCCTGCAAGAGCATTATTTCGGCGCGATGGAGGCGGTCGCAAAGCGGGTCAAGGACCTGCCAAACGTCATCGGCTTCGATTCATTGAACGAGCCGGGCTCCGGCTATGTCGGTCAGTATATGAGTTACCGCCATGTCGGGCCGAGCGAAAAAAACCCGTTCCCTCCGCGCCCCGGCCTTGCATGGTCGCCGCTTGATGGCTTCGCTGCCGCCCGCGGCCTCGCCCGCGAAATTCCTGAAATGCAGATTGACTGGGAACAGCGCGCCGTCGTTAAGAAGGGCGATGTGCTGGTGAATGGCGACGGCGTTTCCATCTGGCGCGAGGGCCGCGCATGCCCCTTCGAGCGGGCAGGGGCCTATTGCATCGCGGGCGGCGCGATTGAGGCGGGTGACGAAAACTTCTTCGTTGAGCGTGATGGCCATCGCTTCGACATGGAGCGCGATTTTATGGGCCCCTTCTTTGCGCGTGTCGCAGAGCGTGTGCGGGCAATCAATAATGATTGGCTGCTATTCGCCGAGCTTGATCCGGGCGCGGGCCTTGGGCGTGGCTTCCCCGAAGACACACCCGAGCGCACGGTGAATGCGAGTCATTGGTATGACATCGTAACGCTTTCAACGAAGCGCTTTGATTTTCCGGTGAAGATCAATCCCTATACAGGCCGCACGACGGAAGGCGCAGATGCAATCGAGGTGTCCTATGTCCGTCAGCTCGGTCGCCTTAAGGATGCGTCACGCACGTTGAATGGCGGCACTTCCGCGCCTGCGCTGCTTGGTGAATTCGGCATTCCCTATGATCTCGATGATGCTGCCGCCTATAAGGCATGGGCAAAGGGCGACCGCACGGATACGCCGTGGGAGAAGCACATCATCGCGCTTGATCTCATGTACAACGCGCTTGACCAGTTGCTGATGAACTCGACGCAATGGAACTACACGGCATCAAACCGGAACGATCAGGCAATTGGCGATGGCTGGAATCAGGAAGATCTTTCCATCTACAGCATCGATCAGCGCGAAGACCCCTCCGACATCAACAGTGGTGGCCGCGCGCTGAAAGGTTTCGTGCGTCCCTATGCTCGCATCATTGCCGGTCGCCCGCTCAAGATGAAGTTCAAGCGCGAAACAGGCGCCTTCCGCTTTGTCTATGAGGTGGAGGGCGAGGGTGAGACGGAACTCTTCGTGCCCGCGATCCAGTATCCGAATGGGTATGAGGTGGAAGTGGAGGGCGGTGAGGCGCATCCGGATGAGGCGAAGCAGTGCCTGTTCATCCGCGCGGTGGGTTCCAGCAAGGTGGCTGTGACTATCACGCGGCGTTGATGAGCCGCTCATATGCGGTGGCGATACCCTGTGCCGCGCGCTGCATGGGGGCGAGATAACGTCTCACGGCCTCCGCCTCGCTCATGGCAACGCCGAGATAGCGCATGGTGATGCAGGCGCTCACGCTTTCGCCATTCATCACCGGCACAGCGATGCCGATCGCTGGATCACCGCGCATGGGTGCTGTCGTCGCATATTTGCGTTTGTGGATAGCGGAAAGCAGGGACGCAATATGTTTCTCGTCTCGCGCCTGCGCGTTCACTGCCGCCCGCGATGAGCGGAGCAGCGCAAGGATCAGGCGGCGTTCCTCTTCCGGGCAGAAGGCGAGATAGGTGCGGCCAAGCGCGGAGACGAGCATGGGAAGGCGCTTGTTCAGCCAGTCCGTATCCGTGCTGAACGGGCTTTCATGGCGCGTTGAAATCCGCACCAGCATTGCATCGCGGTCGAATGTCGCAAGCGCGACCGGCCATTTGTATTCCGCCGTCAGTGCCGACAGAAAAGGCCGGGCGGCCTCCACCACAAGATCATTGTAACGGAAGCCACTTGAAAGGCGGAGCACCCGTTCCGTCAGCGTATAACCCGCACTGCGCGAAATGCGCCGCACATAGCCTGCCGCTATCATTGTATCGAGCAGGCGAACAAGAGTGGGCTTGGGCAGGCCCGTCGCCTCGTGAAGATGCATGAGCGTCGCGGTGCCCGCGGCGTTCAGCGCTTCAAGCACGCGAAAACTTCTCAGCGCGGGTTGAACGCCCTCTTTGGTGTCATGCGATTGCAGCACGGCTTCCTCCACTCGCGGAAATAGTAATTCCGCACTACGGAATCGCCAAATTTTGTGAAGTTCGGCCTATGAAGGCTTGTCGGTGACGGCGAGGGCGAAGGCGTAGACGCGCGCGACTTCCTTCAGCCGCTCGAAGCGGCCAGAGGCACCGCCATGCCCTGCATCCATGTTGATGTGGAGCAGGGTGATGCCATCATTCGTGCGCGCATTCCGCAGCTTCGCCACCCATTTCGCAGGCTCCCAATATGTCACGCGCGGATCAGTCAGACCGCCAAGTGCAAAAATATGCGGATAGGGGCCGGGGCGCACATTGTCGTAGGGGCTGTAGGAGGCGATGTAGTCATAGGCCTCGCGACTCGCGACCGGATTGCCCCATTCATTCCATTCGGGCGGTGTGAGAGGGAGTGTTGCGTCGAGGATCGTCGCCAGCACATCAACGAAAGGCACTTCCGCGATGATGCCTTTGAAAAGATCGGGGGCCATATTCGCAACCGCGCCCATCAGCATGCCGCCCGCGCTGCCACCCTGCGCGACGATCTGCCCGCGCGAGGTGAAACCTTCTGCCGCCAGATGCTCGCCTGCCGCTATGAAGTCGGTGAATGTGTTGCGCTTCTCGTCCCGCTTGCCTTCATTGTACCAGCGATACCCCTTCTCCTTGCCGCCGCGAATATGCGCGATTGCATAAACAAAGCCGCGATCGACAAGCGACAGACAGCTTGTGGAGAAGGAAGCCGGAATGCTGATGCCGTAGGCGCCATAGCCATAAAGAAGGCAGGGCGCGGTGCCATCAAGCTTGAGTCCTTTGCGGTGGACGAGCGAAATCGGCACGCTCTCACCATCCTGTGCCTTGGCGAAGATGCGGCGCGTCACATAGTCGGCAGGATTGTGGCCTGAAGGCACTTCCTGCCGCTTGCGCAACACGCGTTCGCGCGTTTCGAGGTCATAATCATAGACCTCTGCCGGTGTTGTCATGGAGCTATAGGCAAAGCGCAGCGCGGTGGTGTCATATTCGTAACCCGCGCCCATATTGAGATCATAGGCTTCCTCGTCGAAAGCGATCTCATGCTCGCTGCCATCTTCGAGGCGGCGAATGACAATACGGGGCAAGCCGCCCTGCCGCTCCAGCCGCACATGATGGCGGCTATAGGCCACATGATTGAGGATCAGCGTGCCGGGCCGATGCGGAATGACATCACGCCAGTTCGCGCGTGAGGGATCGGCTTCTGGCGCTTCCACGATCTTGAAATCTTCCGCGCCGTCGGCATTGGTGAGGATCAGGAAGCGGTTTTGCGTCGCGTCGTGGTCGAGATCATACTCGACGCCATCTTCACGCGGCGCGACAAGGCGCGGTGTCGTATCGGGCGCGTCAGCGGGAATAAGCCAGCATTCGCTTGTCTGGTGGTCATGTGAGGATGTCACGAGCCATTCGCCGCTCTGCGTCTTGCCGACACCGACAAAGAAGCCCTCATCCTTCTCCTCATAGACGAGCTTGTCTTCCGCGGCGGGTGTGCCGACGACATGCCGGAACACTTTGAGCGGGCGGTGTTCATCATCAACCCGCGTATAGAGAAAGCTTTTGCCCGCTTCGTCCCAGACGATACCGGGGGAGGTGTCCGGCACTTCGTCAACAAGATCGCGCCCCGTTTCGAGATCGCGAATTCGCACGGTGAAATATTCCGAGCCTTTTCGGTCGGCAGACCAGGCAAGCAGACGGTGGTCCGGCGTGTGGTCCACATCACCAATGCGGAAATAGGCTTCCCCTTCCGCTTCCTCGTTGGCATCGAGCAGCACTTCTTCGCTACCTTCCGCGCTACGTGGCCGGCGGCAGAAAAGCGGATGCTGCGCGCCTTCAAGATAGCGCGTGAAATAGGCAAAGGGCCCGTCCGGTGAGGGAACGGAGCTGTCATCCTCTTTGATGCGCCCCTTCATTTCCTGAAAGAGCGTTTCCCGAAGCGCGGTCAGCGGTTCAAGCGCTGTTTCCGTATAGGCGTTCTCAGCTTCGAGATAGGCGCGGATATCCTCGTTCAGAACATCCGGATCGCGCATCACGTCGCGCCAATTTTCGTCGCGCAGCCACGCATAATCATCGATGCGTGTGACGCCATGATGCTCGCTGCGCTGCGGTCTTTTCTCGGCGCGCGGCGCGGAGGCGGGAGGTGTGAGTTTCATGAGCGGCTGTCAGTCCGCGTCAGGCTTGAAGTCTAGTGCGTGGCCATTCGTGCAATAGCGCAGGCCGGTCGGCTTGGGGCCATCCGGAAAGACGTGGCCGAGATGGGCATCACATTTCGCGCAGAGAATTTCGATCCGTCGAACTCCATGCGACAGGTCATCCCGCGTGGCAATGACATCGGGACCAACAGCATCGAAAAAGCTCGGCCAGCCGGAGCCGCTTTCATATTTCGTGTCCGAGCGGAAAAGCGGCGTGTTGCAGCAGACGCAGACGAATGTGCCTTCCCGCTTCTCATCAAGCCAAGGGCCGGTGAAAGGGCGTTCTGTGGCCGAACAGCGGGTGATTTCATACTGCTCCGGCGTCAGCTTCTTGCGCCACTCATCGTCATTTTTCGGAAGGTTATCCATTGTCATGTCGCCTCCGGCCATCTGCTTTCTCTCGGTGTTTCCATATGAAGAGAATATGGGTGGCAGCGGCCGCCCGGACAAGCCGGGCGGCCGATCATCGATTATTCGAAGATCAGCGTGATCGTTTCGGCGACCATGGCCGGGCGATCATTGCCTTCGATTTCCATCGTCACTTCGTTGATAAGCTGGGTCCCGCCCGCCTTGGGTGCAGCGTCCTTCAGCGTCACACGGCAGCGCACGCGGGAGCCGACCGGCACCATGTTGGTGAAGCGAACCGAGTTCGAGCCATAGTTGATGCCGCGCGTCGCGCTCTTGACGGTGCTGATCTTGCCCATGAGGTAGGGCAGCAGCGAAAGCGTCAGATAGCCATGCGCGATAGTGCCAATGCCGAGTTCTTTCTGAGTCCGCTCGGGGTCGATATGGATCCACTGGTGGTCACCCGTCGCCTCGGCGAATTTGTTGACGCGATCCTGATCGATCGTGACCCACTCGCTTACGCCGATTTCCTTGCCCTTCTCGGCGACATAGTCGGCAACCGTGTCAAATACGCGCATTCGATTCTCCCTTGGATGATTGGTCGTCTGATGCGGCCCCGTGGGAGCCTCGTTCGGAAGGCAAGTTAGCGGGCACATTCATGCCCGCCAAGCCCCTGAAATAATGTGAAAGGGGCGATGCCCCGTCACAGCCTCAGCGTGAAAGCCGAATGCGTACGCGGCGGTCTTCCTTCGCGTCCCATGTCAGCGTTTCTTCAAGCCAGCCCCAGGCTTCGCCTTCGGCATTGATGGCGATCTGCGGGGCAGGCCAGCCAAGCGCCACAAAGGCATCCGCTACGTTCTTGGCGCGCTTGCGGGAAAGTTCCGCGTTGGCGGCGGGGTTACCTGTCTTGCTCGACTTGCCGAAGAGGCAGATCTGCTGCGCCTTCTGGCCCTTGGCGAGTTTGTAGATATGCTCGAAATCCTTCTGGTATTTCGGGTCCACCCGGCTCGAATTGGTGTCGAAATAGACATAGAAGTTCCGCTCGAACACCTTGTTCGTCTTGCCAAGGTTCCGGCAGTTGCGGCCCTGCGTGTGCATTTCCGATGTCTGGGCGAGCGCGATGTCTCCGGCCACCATCGATATGGTCGTGAAACCGGCAAGCAATGCGCCCGCGAAACCGACGCCGCGCAACAGGCCGCCCCTCCATGCTTTTCCCATTCAAGCCTCCATTGATTGAGTCGGCGCAAAATCTAGCACGGAAAGGATAAGTCGGCCCGGGGAGAGCGGGGATAATAAAAACGGGTGCCTCATGAGGGCACCCGTTTCCAGATCATTTTTGCAGGAAGTGCGGGATCAAACGATCTTGCTGTCCTTGTTGCCCCAATAGCGGTCGCGGATGAGGCGCTTGTAGAGCTTGCCGGTCGGATGGCGCGGCAGTTCTTCCTCAAAGTCGATGGAGCGAGGGCATTTGATCGCGGAAAGCTGGTTTTTGCAGAACTCCAGAAGTTCCGCTTCGAGCGCCGGGCCGGCATCCGCCCAGTTGACCGGCTGCACGACTGCCTTCACTTCCTCGCCGAAATCTTCGTTCGGCACGCCGATCACCGCCACGTCGGCAACAGCAGGGTGCATGACGAGCACGTTCTCGGCTTCCTGCGGATAGATGTTCACGCCGCCCGAGATGATCATGAAAGCCTTGCGGTCGGTGAGGTAGAGATAGCCATCCTCATCGACCTTGCCGATATCGCCGAGCGTGGACCAATGTGCATGCTTCGGGTGACGGCTTTCTTGCGTCTTTTTCGGATCGTTGTAGTACTGGAACTGCGGCGCGTTCGGGTCTTCCGCTTCGAAGTAGATGACGCCGGATTCGCCCACAGGAAGCTCGTTGCCTTCCTCATCGCAAACATGGAGCTTGCCGAGCAGCGGCTTGCCGACCGAGCCCTTATGCGCAAGCCATTCTTCTGAATTGAGCGCGCAGAAACCGTTGCCTTCCGAACCGGCATAATATTCGTAGATCACCGGACCCCACCATTCGATCATCTGCTCCTTCACGGGGATGGGGCAGGGAGCAGCAGCGTGGATAGCGACCTTGAGCGAGGAGACGTTGTATTTCTTCCGCACATCTTCCGGCATCTTCAGCATGCGCACAAACATGGTCGGCACCCACTGGCTGTGGGTGATCTTGTGCTTCTCTATCTGGCGGAGCGCATCTTCGGGGTCGAAATGCTCCATCACGACAACCGTGCCGCCGAGGCGGTTGACAGTCATGCAGTAGCGCAATGGGGCCGCGTGGTAGAGCGGTGCGGGCGAGAGGTAGCGCACATTCTCGTCCATGCTGTAGAGGAACTGCGCGAGCATGGTGAGGCTCGCAACCTCATCAATCGGCCCACCGGAAAGCGGAATGCGGATGCCCTTCGGGCGACCCGTCGTGCCGGACGAATAAAGCATGTCCATGCCCGCCGTCTCGTCGGCGATGGGTGTTTTTGGCATGGTGTCGCGCACGGCTTCGTAATCTTCGTAGCCGTCAATATGACCACCAATCGCAAAGAGGCGCTGAACGCCCGGCAGGTGATTGCCCTTCAGCAGCTCGGTTGCCGTCTTCTCCAGACCCTTGGAGGTGAAGAACATCTTCGCCCCGCAATCCTGCGCGATATATTCAATTTCGCCAGCGGTCAGGCGCGACGAGATGCAAGTGAAATAAAGACCCGAGCGTTGCGCACCCCAACAGATCTCGAAATAGCGTGCATTGTTTTCCATGAAGATGGCGATGGCATCGCCGGGCTTCAGCCCGTGCGCGCGAAAAAGCTGCGCAACCTGGTTGGAGCGTTCATCAAGCTCCTTGTAGTTTACGGTCTCACCCGTCGAGGCCATGATATAGGCGGGTTTTTCGGGGTTGGTCTTCGCATGTATGGACGGATGCATCGCTGATCGTCTCCCGGCATCAACTGAAAGCAGGGATGGAGTGCCCTGCCGGATTTCGCTTTTCTGCGAGTCCATTGTTATATCTTGGCCCGGGATTTTTCGGGCCGTTTGGCGCAAACACACAGCAAGATGACGTTAACGTCAACTTATCTTCAAGTGCAGCGAAGGTTGACGCAACGGCAGTGCTTGCCGCCTCGCGACACGACATCGGAATTCACGTAAAAAGACATCAACAGGGAGAAACATAATGGCCTACGAAACAATCAAGTATGAGGTGCAGGACAATATCCTAACCCTCACGCTGCACCGTCCGGACAAGCTGAACGCTTTTACCGGTCAAATGATGTTCGAAATGATCGACGCCTTCGACAAGGCCGATGCGGATGATGATGTCCGTGCGATCATCATCACCGGCGAAGGCCGTGCCTTCTGCGCCGGTGCGGACCTCTCCGCCGGTGCCAAGACCTTTGACTACGCCCAGCGCGAAGACCGGCCTGAAAAAGCCGACACCCCCATCAAGCCGAATGGCGAGATCGACTGGAGCCATGAAAGCGTGCGCGATGGCGGTGGCCGCCTGACGCTGCGCATCTTCGAAAGCGTTAAGCCGGTCATCGGTGCGATCAATGGTGCTGCAGTTGGCGTTGGTGTCACCATGCAGTTGCCGATGGATATTCGTCTGGCTTCAGAGAATGCGCGCTTCGGTTTCGTCTTTGCCCGTCGTGGCATCGTGCCGGAAGCTTGCTCCAGTTATTTCCTGCCGCGTATCGTCGGCATCAGTCAGGCGCTGGAATGGACCTATACGGGACGCGTCTTTGATGCGGAAGAGGCGTTGAAGGGCGGTCTCATTCGCTCGATCCACAAGCCGGATGATCTTCTCCCGGCAGCGCGCGCACTTGCCCGCGAAATCGTGGACAACACGGCGGCGGTTTCCGTATCGCTGACGCGCCAGATGCTTTGGCGTCTTCTTGGTGCTGATCATCCGATGGAAGCGCACAAGATCGACAGCCGCGCCATCTATGCACGCGGTGCCAGCGCCGATGCGAAGGAAGGTGTCATGTCCTTCCTAGAGAAGCGCCCGGCGAACTATCCTTGCAAAGTGTCGAAGGACATGCCGTCCTTCTACCCTTGGTGGGAAGAGCGCAAATACAGCTAAGCACTGCGCAGCACGAACCCGAAACCCCGCCCTTCACGGGCGGGGTTTTTATTTTGGCGGCGCTTCGATTCGCCAGAGCGGGGTGAAGAAATAAACCGCAGCCCAGAGCAGCACCATCAACCCGCAGGGCACCAGCACGGCGTCAATCGGGCCGAGCCAGCGAATGACATAGCCGGTCAGCAGTGAGCCGATGGGGCCGCCGCCCATCGTGCCGAGATTGAAGCCCGCAAGCATCCGCGCCCGCAGCGCATCCGACGCGCTTTCCTGCACGATGGCGCGCGACTGGCTCATGGACACGCCCGCAGCAAGCCCCCAGCAATGGGCAAGCAGATAGATGCCCCAGATGGGCGGGTTGAAGTGAATGAGGACCATCACCGTCGAACCCGTGCACATGGCAAGCATGATCGCGCGGCCCTGCCGGCGGATGGGTCGCAGCCGCGACAGCACGAAGGAAGAAATGCCGATGCCGCCAAAGAACGACATGAAGACAAAGCCGATTTC
>JBAYOU010000012.1:0-12838 GCA_041678065.1 Parvibaculum sp.
CATGGCGCGCGCTTCCGGCGCGAGGCCATAGGCCAGCAGAAACCGGCCATAGGCAAAACGCAGCTCGCCCACCTCATGCGACTGCGCGCTTGCAAGCTGCGCCAGATGATATTGTCGCCGCTCTATAAAGGTTTCGCCCGGCGCCTGCCGCCATTCAGCGAAACGCATTTCCGCAGGCGGCGCGCTCTGCGCGACGGGGGCATTTCCCTCATATTGCCATTCGCGGTGATCATCCGTCGAAAGCGTCAACCCGTCATGCCGGGTGACGAGCACATTATCCGGTGATGCCGCCACGTTGAGATCATCGGCGACGGGAACGATTGCAAGGCCTTGTGCCGTCTGCAGCGCCTGAAACTCGACAAAGCTGCGCGATACCTGCATCGCCTGCCCGGGACCATTCGCCGTTACCACGACGATTTCGTCACCCACGAGCGGGTCGCGCACATGGAGAACCTTGCGCGCCGCACGCAGGTCGAAGGCAACAGCACCGCGCCCATCCTCTCGCCATTCCCGCGAAACGGCGATGGGTCGGCCGGTCGTCGGGATCGCCTCGCCCGCCGAAATGCGCCAGCTCGCAGCTTCACTCACCGCCGCGATGAGCATCTGATCTTTGAGCGGCACGACGAGAGCCGCGCCACCGGCAACGCTCACGCTTTCCGGCAGACCATAAGGCGCGTGTATTTCCTGCACCGCCGCAGAAATATCAACTGGCAACTCCCGGTCGAAAACAATCCAGAGCCTGTCCGCCCGCTCGAACACTGCCGCGCCCACAGGTTCCGGCCAGTCGATGACGAGGTCCATGCCACTGCGCCCCACCGCATAGCGCAAGACGGGCTTTCCTTCAGGCCGCATGGTGCCGGGCACAGGATGGGCACTCGCGGAAGCGACCGTCTCTGCTTCCGCAGAAGGCGAAATATCTTCCCGCGCTTTCGCCTCGTCAATCGCGGGGAGCAAATTCTTCGGCGCGAAGTTAGCGACAGCCTCTTCCTTCGGCGCGAAGTTAGCGGCAGCCTCTTCCTTCGGCACGGCAGGCGGCAGATCACTTTCAGATTTGAGGTCGAGCACGATGCTCATATCCTCGCGGAAATCCGTAACCGTCACACCCGGCTTCAGCGTGAGCACGATGGCAAGCCGCCCGTCATGCTCCACGGCAGCGATGCCTGCCATATGCGGCGGTGGATCAGCGCGAAGCCGCGCGAGATCAACTTTCGCCGTGCGATCAAAGGTAATGGTCGCAAGTCCCTGTCGCTGCACGAGCGAATAGAGGACCGGCAGGTTCCAGTCGAAAACGAGCCGTGTCAGCCCTTCGCGCTCGGCCATACGCACGGAAAGGCCGGGAAGCGGCGCTTCCGGCTCGACGATGCCCTGCGCCTTGGCCGCAAGTTCGGCCGCTTCCGCGGCTTCCTTCGCCTTACGTTTTTCTTCGATCCGCGCCAGCACATCAGCGGGCAGCGGCGGCGGCGCGCCCCTCCATCCCGGCGGCAGAAGATCGACATAGACGGCGTTTTCAGCACGCATCGCATTAACAGAAAAATTCGTTGTCAGCGCCGCGCGGATCGACCGCTGGTCGCCACTCTGGCGGACCATCGCAACATAGCGAGGGAGATGACGGAGAAAAGCGTTCGCATCAATGGCAAAGCCCTGCCCGAATTCCAGAACCAGAATGCCCGCCTCAACCGAGGCGCGGTAAGTCGGCACCTCACCTGAAAAGGTGAAGATCAGGCGGCCATAGCCATCTTCTTCAGCGGAATCGACCCGCACATCAGAGGCAGCCTCAGCCGAAAGAGAAAATGTCAGCAGGATCAGAACGAAACTTGCAATCGCAAGGGCTCGCAGACGGCCCAATATGCCGCCAGTTTCAACCGGATAAATATGTCGGAAAGGCCCGTTCACGCGATGCCGCCTCTGAAGCTTCTGCTTGCAAACCACGGCGTTCTGCCGTTTGGGCGGTCAGTCTAGGAGAAGGCCGGTTAAGTGGAGCTTAAGGGCAAAGCGGTTTGGCGCGGATTAGCTGGCTTTCTCGGCGGAAAATACGCCTTCACCTTTGCCTTCTGTTCTCTCGGCATCCTGCACAATGTCGTCCAGCTTTTCGCCCAGCGCCAGTTCCACGGTGAGATCCTGCGCGGTCACCGGGTCCATCTGCCCGAGCACGGCAGAGAGCTTGCGGGGCTCCATACGCTTTGCCACTTCAAGCAGCACACCCATGTCCAACCGCTCGAAAATGCGTGCGGCGTCTTTGGGCTTCATCGTCTCATACATGGAAACAACGCCCGCAAGTCGGCCTTCATTCTGTTCGTCCTGCGCGCCGATACGCGCATTGATGCGCGCCTCTATGTCCTTGAGTTCGGCAATCCGCTCTTCAACACGCTTTTCCGCCGCATTCAGCAATTGCTCGCGCGTATCGAGCAGCTTGGAGCGCCGGTCAAGCTCCTCACGCCGCGCCGAGAGGCTTTCAAGAACAGCAACTTCCGATTTTGAGAATGTCTCCACTTCCGGCTCCACCGGCGCTTTGCTTGCAGCAACAGGCTCGGTCGGAGCCTCGGCCTCTGGCGCCGGCTCTGTTGCGCTTGCCTGCGCAGCGGAAATAGCACTGCCGCCGGACGCAAGATCGGCAAGCTTCAGCGTCAGCAGCAGCGATGCGCAGAGAATGACGGTCGGAAGAAGCCGAAGGCGGTTAAGCATGATGTACTCTGTGCCTCTCAACTCAGCGGGAGTTTTTCTTCAGCGCATCGAGAAGCTGGCCGGCTGCGCGTGCAGCCGTTGCCGCATCACGCGGCGAGGCGGGTCGGCTTGCGACCCGCGGCGCCGTCGGGGAAGCCTGCGCCGGGCGTGCCATAGTCGCAGACGCTCTTTCACCGCGGCTCAGCCTGTCGGCAATATTGCGGCCTGCATCCACCATCACTGAAAGCTCATCCGATAGCGTTTTCGCCTGCCGGATGCTCTCCGCAAGTTCATTGCCGGACTGCTCGCTTGCGCGCTTCAGCCCATCAATCGCCGTCACTGCATCCTGAGTTGCGGCACCGAGATCACCGATCAGTTCGCGCATCCCGTCCTGCCCTGCGCGCATGGCACGCAGTTTCCGGTCGATGATCGCGCAATAGGCAATGGTCGCCGCCAGAAAGAGGCAAACCACAAGTTCCAGAACAGTGCTGAAAGGAAGATCACCCAACATTACTGCTTCCCCCCATTGGATGTGCCCGGTGGTAGGATGTCCATAGAACCATCACCCTTCCGCTGCACCTGCTTGATGCCCTGCTCCACCCGCACGGCAACATGATTGCCGACACGACCCATACGGCCCGTGCCGAGGCTCACCCCGCCGCAGCGCAGATCAATCATCCCGTCCGGCCCATTGTTCAGCATCAGCGTCTGGCCCTTCTCGAAGTTCATCACATCGCGAAGGGTGAGCTTCTGCTCGTCAAGCACCGCCTCAAGCGGCACCTTGGTGGACCACAGTTCTGTCGCCAGATGGCTTTCCCAGATGGAGTCGCGACCGAATTTCTCACCCATGAACATCTGCAACAGAAGTTCGCGGATGGGTTCGAGCGTCGCATAGGGCAGCAGCATTTCGATGCGGCCACCACGATCTTCCATATCGACCCTGAGCTTCACGAGAATGGCGGCATTGGCGGGTCGCGCAATCGCGGCGAAGCGCGGATTGGTTTCCATGCGATCAAGTTCAAGCGTCACAGGCGAAAGCGGTTCAAACGCTGCCTGTACATCCTGCAACACAACTTCGATCATGCGCTGGACGAGATTAAGCTCGATCGTCGTATAGGGGCGGCCTTCAATACGCATGGCCGCCGTACCACGCCGCCCGCCGAGAAGCACGTCCACAATCGAATAGATCAGGTTCGAGTCAACCGTGAACATGCCGTAATTATCCCACTGTTTCGCGCGGAATACGGCAAGAATGGCAGGCAGCGGAATGGAATTGAGATAGTCGCCAAAGCGAATGGACGACACATTATCGAGCGACACATCCACATTGTCGGAGGTGAAATTACGCAGCGAAACCGTCATCAGGCGGACAAGCCTGTCAAAGACGATTTCAAGCATCGGCAGCCGCTCATAGGAAACAAGCGCCGAATTGACGATGGCGTCGATGCCGTGCAGTTCGGGCATCACATCATCATCGACCTCGAAGCCGAGCAGGCTGTCGATTTCATCCTGGTTCAGAACGCGCTCAGGCGCCTTTGCAGCCGCCTCGGCAGCCGCAGCAAGCACGTCTTTCTGATCCTGTATATCGAAGTCAGCCATGGAACTGTCCGTACCCGCGCTTTACTGAACGATGATTTCCTTGAAGAGCACGTCTTTCACGACGGGCTCCTGTGTCGCAAGCTCGATACGCCGCATCAGCTCTTCGCGCAGATTGAGCATGCCTTGCGACCCCTCGAGGTCTTCGGGGCGAAGCTCGCGCAGAAATGTCTGAAAGCCATCGAGAATGCGGGGCATCGCGCCATCAACCAGCGCAACCGCTTCCTTGTCGCGCACCTGCAGCGCCACGCGCATCTTGAGGTAATGCTGCGGCGGCGGGCCAGACAGGTTCACGAGAAAATCGGGCATGTCGTAATAGACAGGCGGCGCAACAACCTTCGCCGCGACAGGTTCTTCCTCTGCCCCGCCGAAAATGCCGGACATATAAATGCCGGCTCCCGCACCTATGAGAAGAAGTAGCGGCAATGCGATGTAGAGAACAAGGACCTTGCCAGCCAGTCTGCGCTTTGCGGGCGTCGCTGTTCCTACTGCGTCATCGTCCTGCATGTCGGCGTCAATTGCAGCCATGTCGTCTCGCCCCACCCTTTCGGACGGCATATGCGTGCCATCCCTTGAAGTACAACCGAATGCTCGCTGATTTTGGTTAATGAACCGTTGGCGGAGGGATCTGGCGCGGGGCGTTCAACATGTGCCCGCGGCGACTCATCATATGCTCGGCTCAGGCGGCAGAATCTGCCCGGTAAAGCCTGCCCGAGCGCCTTCCATGCCCCTCACCAACCACGCTAACCCATTGAAACATATGATGATCTGAAGTGGCATGGGCCGTGCACATGAAGGGGCGCGCAGGGATTGCGCATCATGTGTGACAAAGACCGACCGGACCCGACATGGAAAACGCCCTTCTCATAGGTCTCTCTCGCCAAATGGCGATGAGCCGCGATATGGCGACCATCGCGAACAACCTCGCGAACATGAACACGACTGCCTACAAGTCGGAAGCAATGCTGTTTGAACAATTCCTGATGCCGGATGCGTCAGAGGAGAGCCCGGACAAGCGCATTACATTCGTTCAAGATGTCGGCCAGCACCGCGATCTGCGCGACGGTTCGCTCCAGACCACGGGCAACCCGTTCGACGTTGCCATCACCGGTGAAGGCTTCTTCCGTGTCGAGACCGATGCGGGCATCCGCTACACGCGCAACGGCAATTTCAATCTCGATGCCGAAGGCCGTCTCGTCACCTCATCCGGCGACCTCGTGCTGGATGATGCCGGAACGCCCATCGCCTTTGCCGAGGATGAAACGGGCATCACCATCGCCCGCGACGGCACGATCTCGACCGATGAAGGCCTGCGCGGCCGCATCGCCATCGTCACCTTCGAAAATTCGCGGCTGATGAAGAAGGCTGGGGACTCGCTCTACGAAACCGACCAGGCCGAAATCGCCGCAGAGAATATCCGCCTCGTTCAGGGCGCACTGGAAGGGTCCAATGTGCAGCCCATCGTCGAGATGACAAACATGATTGACGTTATGCGCTCCTATGCGAGCGCGCAGAAACTCATCGAGCAGGCTGACCAGATGCGTCGGCAGGCCATTCAGCAACTCGGAAACGTGGCCGCCTGATAAGGCGCGCCCGCTCGTAACGCAGAGTAAGGACGAATAGTCATGCAGTCGCTCAGCATCGCCGCCACAGGCATGATGGCCCAGCAGCTCAATGTCGAGGTGATCTCCAACAACATCGCCAATATGAGCACCTCGGGCTTCAAGCGCCAGCGCGCCGAGTTTCAGGACCTGCTCTACCAGAACCTCCGTCGCGTCGGCACCAACTCCTCGGACGCGGGAACCATCGTTCCCGCAGGCGTGCAGATCGGCATGGGTGTGAAGGTCGCCTCTGTGAACCGCATCATGACACAGGGCAATCTCGACAACACCGAGAACAAGCTCGACCTCGCCATTCAGGGTCGCGGCTATTTTCGCGTTGAACTGCCAAGCGGTGAAGACGCTTACACGCGCGCCGGTTCCTTTCAGATCAGCCCGGATGGCCAACTCGTCACAGCCGATGGCTACACGCTCGCACCCGGCATCAACATTCCGCCGGAAGCGACCGACATCACAATCAGCCGCGATGGTCAGGTACAGGTCACACTGCCGGGCGAAACCGCTTCGCAGGTTGTGGGTCAGATCGAGCTTGCCTCTTTTTCCAATGAAGCTGGCCTTGATCCGCTGGGTGACAATCTCTTCATCGAAACAGCGGCAAGCGGTGCCCCCAATATCGGCATCCCCGCGAATGATGGCATTGGCAGCGTGCTGCAAGGCTTTCTCGAAACGGCCAATGTGAATGCGGTAAGCGAAATCACCACGCTCATCACCGCACAGCGCGCCTATGAAATGAACGCCAAGGTCATCACCGCATCGGACGAGATGATGTCCGTCACCTCGAACATGAAGTAACGGGTGAAATCCATGTTCATGCGTATTGTCTCCGCCTTCGCCGCCCTTGCCGCCTCGATTTTTCTCGCTTTCGCGGCAAGCGCCGCCGAACTCCGCCCCGCCGTCACCGTATCCGGGGCGACGGTTACGCTCGGCGATCTCTTCGACAATGCAGATTCCGCTGCGGATGTGGTTGTCGGCAATGCGCCCGCGCCCGGTTATCGCAGCGAGATTTCCGTATCACGCATTTCGCTCGCGGCGCGCCGCAACGGCATCGACTGGCGGAACGATGCGGGCATCACCCATGTCATCGTCGCGCGCGCTGGTATCGCCGTGCCCGATGAGGAAGTAGCCGGTGTTGTTGCTGCTGCCATCTCCGCACAGTCACCTTCCATGCCGTCAGCCTCGCAGCTTCAGGTGGATTTCACCAATGGCATAGCCAATGTGCAGGTTGCTGAAGACGCGAATATTTCCGTGACTGTCGAGCAGATCGCCTTCAACCGCCGTAACGGCACCTTTACCGCCATTCTGCGCGCGCCCGCAAATGACATGCTGAGCCCGCTTCATCGCGTAACGGGCCGGGCCTACCCCGTGATGGAGGTGCCGGTTCTCACCCGCGACATGGTTCAGGGCGAGGTCGTACGCCACGCCGATATTGACTGGGTGCGCCTTCCCGCAAATCGCATCGGGCAGAACATCATCACCTCGCTCGACAATCTTGTCGGCATGTCGCCGCGCCATCAGGCGCGCGCAGGCGAACCGCTGCGGCTTTCCGACATGGTCGCACCGCTCGTCGTGGAAAAAGGCGCACAGGTGGACATGATCCTCGCATCCGGCGCGCTCACTCTCATCGCTCGGGGCCGTGCGCTACAGAGCGGCGCCGTGGGTGATGTCGTGGATGTTCTGAACACGCGCTCAAATCGTACCCTGCAAGGCGTGATCGAAGGGCCAAACACCGTTCGCATCGGTGCGCCGGGCGCGCTACACGCCGCGCATCTCGCTGCCGCCTCGGGCAACTCCTGATAAACGCCTGCAAAAGACAAACAGGAAAGTCGTCACCATGTTCGCCGCCACCACCCGCTTCGCTACCATCGCGCTCCTTGCTGTCACGCTTGCAGGCTGCAACGCCGCTGATCGCATCTCGAATATCGGCAAGGCGCCCGATTTCGCGCCCATCGGCACACCCGGCCCGACCGTCGTCATGCCAATGCCGCAAGCAGAGCATGTTGTCTATCAACCGAACTCCCTTTGGCGGTCCGGCTCGCGCGCCTTCTTCCGCGATCAGCGCGCCGCGCGTGTAGGCGACATTCTCACCGTACTCATCAACATCACCGACAGCGCCAAGGTGAATAATTCAACGAAGCGCAGCCGCTCCAATGCCGAGAATGCGGCACTAGGCAATCTGTTCGGCTATGAATCCTATCTCGACAAGGTCTTTCCCGATGCAGTGGATAACCAGAACCTCGCCAATCTCGGAAGCAACAGCTCAAGCGCAGGTGCAGGCACGGTGGATCGTCGCGAACAGGTGGAGCTCACCATCGCCGCTGTCGTGAGCGATGTACTGCCCAACGGCAATATGGTCATCACCGGCCGCCAGCAGGTGCGCGTGAACTATGAAGTGCGCGACCTTCTCGTCACAGGCATCGTGCGTCCGGAAGATATTTCCAATACCAACACGATCCAACATTCGCAGATCGCGGAAGCCCGCATCTCCTATGGTGGCGAAGGACAGATCACGGAAGTGCAGCAGCCGCGCTACGGCCAGCAGCTTTTCGATATCGTCATGCCGTTCTGAGAAGACACGACACGGAAGCGAAAAAACGCGACCCCGGTGGTCGCGTTTTTTATTACATCAGGACTTACCGAGAAACATCGCATAGGCGGGGTTGTCGGTTTCATCCCAATGCGCATATCCAAGATCATCAAGAAAATCATGGAAGGCGTTGCGCTCATCAGGAGGCACCTGAATACCCGCCAGCACGCGGCCATAATCAGACCCGTGATTGCGGTAGTGAAAAAGCGATATATTCCAGTCTGACCGCAGCCCTTCCAGAAAACGCAGCAACGCGCCGGGCCTTTCCGGAAATTCAAAGCGGTAAAGCATCTCGCCCGTCAGGCCTTCGACACGACCGCCCACCATGTAGCGGATATGAAGCTTCGCAAGCTCATTATCCGTCATGTCTTCCACTTCATAGCCATTGGCTGTGAGAAGCTCGATGATCTCGCTCTTTTCCACATCGCCCCTTGTCAGCCGGACGCCAACAAAGATCCGCGCGCTGGCGCCGGGCGCGATACGGTAGTTGAACTCGGTAATGGGGCGCACGCCGAGCGTGGAGATGAAGCTGCGATAGGCACCTGGCCGCTCGGGGATGGTAACGCCGAACAGCGCTTCCGACCGCTCACCGATCTCCGACCGCTCCGCCACATGGCGCAGGCGGTCAAAATTCATGTTTGCGCCGGACATGACAGCAGCAACAGCGCCGGGCCCATCAAGCATCGTCACATGCTTGCGCAGCCCCGCCAGCGCAACAGCGCCCGCAGGCTCCGCTATCGCGCGCGTATGATCGAATATGTCCTTGATCGCCGCACATATTTCATCCGTCGTCACCGTCACGATGTCGTCCAGCAGATCGCGGCAAAGACGAAACGTCTCCTCGCCCACCTGCCGCACGGCAACGCCATCCGCGAAAATGCCAACCTCGTTGAGTGGCACCGGCTGACCCGCTGCAAGCGCCGCCTTCATGGAAGCCGCATCCTCCGGCTCAACGCCGATGACCTTGATCTCCGGCCGGAGGAATTTGACGTAAGCCGCAATACCCGTAGCGAGCCCCCCACCCCCTATCGGTACATAGATTGCCGCGAGCTGGCCCGTGTACTGCCGAAGCATTTCGACACCGATCGTGCCCTGTCCGGCAATGACTTCAGCGTCATCATAGGGATGAACGAAAACAAGGCCCTGCTCATCGCAAAGCTGCAATGCATGGCGCTGCGCTTCATCAAACGTATCGCCATGAATGACGATCTCGCCCCCCATCCGTCGCACCGCCACCACCTTGATGGAAGGCGTGGTCGTCGGCATGACGATAACGGCCCGCAACCCCATGCGCCTCGCCGAATAGGCAACACCTTGCGCATGATTGCCGGCAGAAGCGCAGATAACGCCGCGCGCCTTTTCTTCCGGTGTCAGCGTCGCGATCTTGTTGTAGGCACCGCGCAGCTTGAAAGAGAAGATGGGTTGCAGGTCTTCCCGCTTCAGTAGAACGTCCCGGCCAAGCCGTTCGGACAAGGGGCCCATTCTGTCGAGAGGGGTTTCCACCGCCGCTTCATAAACCGCGGCAGTGAGAATGCGGCGAACATAGTCCTGCATGGTGTCTTCCTGTCGCCGCGATACGGAACGAAGGGCGCCCGGCCCTTCACTCAGTACTTAATCGTCGCGATAGACTTTTTCTCGCCGCTCATGGCGCTCCTGCGCCTCTATGGAGAGCGTGGCAATGGGGCGTGCATCCAGCCGCTTCAGGCTGATCGGCTCACCCGTCTCCTCGCAATAGCCATAGGTGCCTTCATCAATCCGGCGAATGGCGGCATCGATTTTCGCAATCAGCTTGCGCTGGCGGTCACGGGTACGAAGTTCGAGGGAGCGTTCGGTTTCCGAGGAGGCGCGATCCGCAATATCGGGATGCTGCACCGAGTCATCCTGCAGATGCTGCAAGGTTTCGCGATTTTCGCGAAGGATGTCTTCTTTCCACTTCTCAAGCTTGCGGCGGAAATATTCTTTCTGCCGCTTGTTCATAAACGGTTCGTCGTCTGTCGGCATGTAGCCCTTGGGCAAACGCACGGCCATTCAGGAATCTCTCTCTGACTCAAGCCTTCATCGAAGCGCGCGGAGTATAGGGAGCACTTTCACGATTCTCAAGCCGACCACTGCGGCAAGTTGAATACCCGCCCCAACCGTCGGATTGCGGCTCATATAGGTGTGATTTTTTGCGGTTAAACCCCATGAATCGCGGGAGAAAGTTCAGACCTAGACTTTAGGTATAGGTTCCGAACTTCGCCAGTTCTACCCGCGCACGAAGCTCGATCTGATCGAGAACATCCTGCAGCCGGGGGTCGTGAAACACGCCCTGCTGCCGCTCCACCACCGAAAGAAGGCGGGTAAGCCGCGATTTCGGCAACTGGCCGGCAAGCAGCGAAAGCTTGATCTCGTCCAGAATGTCGAGCATCTCCTCGCCCCGCCGGATGGCCCGGCGGCGCGGCGCATGAAGCGCATCATCAGTTTCCTGAAGGGCCAGCAATGCATCAACGGCCGCAAGTGACGCAGGGCCGGAAAGCCCTGCCGTTCCGCGCGCTGCGGGTACCCCCGCCGGTGCGAAACCGCTTCCTGAACTGCGTGTCTGCGTGGCGCGCGAAGAGCCCGTTTGCGCGCTTGCCCTGCTTTCGCTGATCTTCATATCTGTCCCCAGCCAGTGATCCCGGCCGTCCAGAACCTGTCCCGGACATATTCAGAATGGACCGGACGTCTTAAATCGGCGTTAAGGCTAACGATTTGCAGCGACCCACCGGGCAGCTTTTGCCCGGCAGCGGCAGCTTCTGCGCCCCCAAAGTCACCCGCCCGCCAAACACAGAAACAGCAAACCAAAATAATATCAACGACTTAGAGACATTCCCGCCATGGCACGGCTTTCGCTTCACAAGGGCAGTATCGCAAGCGATTGATCGGTCGTTCCATGTCCTGTTTCCGGTTCTCCATGTCTTTCCGCCCCGCCCTTTTGCTGGCGCTGCTTCTCGCTGGCTGCCTTTCGGCGCTCCCCGGCAGTGCAGGGGCCAGCTCGCGGATCAAGGACATCGTCGATGTGGAAGGCATTCGCGATAACATGCTGGTCGGCTACGGCCTGGTTGTCGGCCTGAACGGCACCGGCGACACGCTGCGCAACGCCCCTTTCACCCAGCAGAGCCTGGTCGGCATGCTGGAACGGCTCGGCGTCAATACGCGTGGCACCACACTCAAAACCGCCAACGTCGCGGCCGTCATGGTATCGGCGAACTTGCCCGCCTTCGCAACGCAGGGCACCCGCATTGACGTGACGGTGAGTGCGCTTGGCGATGCAACGAACCTTCAGGGCGGCGTCCTTCTGGTAACGCCGCTGATGGGTGCCGATGGCGAGGTCTATGCGGTCGCCCAAGGCTCGCTCGCGACGGGTGGTTTTGCAGCACGGGGCGAAGCAGCGTCTGTCACGCGCGGCGTGCCCACCAATGGCCGCATTGCGAATGGCGCAATTGTCGAGCGCGAACTTGATTTCCGCCTCGCCGATCTTCGCACGTTCCGCCTCTCGCTCCGCAACCCCGACCTCACCACCGCCCAGCGTGTGGCAGGCGCAATCAACACTTTTCTCGGCATGAACACCGCCATGGCCGACAGCCCGACCACCGTACAGCTTGATGTGCCTGCGGGCTGGCGCGGCGGTGTGGTTGGCCTTCTCACCGAGATCGAGCAGTTGCGCGTTCAGCCGGACCTTTCGGCGAAGGTCGTCATTGACGAGAACTCTGGCGTCATCGTCATGGGTCAGGATGTGCGCATCAGCAAGGTCGCCATCGCGCAAGGCAATCTCACCATTTCAATCAGCGAAACACCGCAGGTAAGCCAGCCTTCTCCCTTCTCCACTCAAGGCGACACGGTTGTCGTGCCGCGCACGGATGTCGATGTGAATGAGGAAGAAGGCCGCCAGCTCGGCATTATCGATGGCAGCATCAGCCTTGCTCAGCTTGTCGATGGCCTGAATGCACTCGGCGTGAGCCCCCGTGACATGATCACCATTCTTCAGGCGATCAAATCTTCTGGCGCGCTTCAGGCCGAAATCGAGGTGATGTGATGGAAGCCCTAAGCGCCCTCTCCACCAGCTATATCTCGCTCGGCAAGGCGGCCTCACCTGCGCAGGGCACGCGTGATGCCCGCGCATGGGCGGCTGCGCAGGATTTCGAAGCACAGTTCATCTCCACCATGTTCCAGTCGATGTTTGAAGGCGTCGGCGACGACAATCCGTATAGCGGTGGCCCGGGCGAAACCATGTTCCGCTCTGTCCTTGTCGATCAATATGGTCGACAGATGGCAAAGACCGGCGGCATTGGCATTGCGGACGACATCTACCGCGAAATTCTGAAAATGCAGGAACTGCCGAAATGACTGAAGCACGCCG